>JARGFH010000076.1 GCA_029210695.1 Acidimicrobiia bacterium | reverse complement strand
CCACTCCCACGCGCCCTGACAACACCAACCAAACCACCCAGGGCTTGACACAGGAAGTGTTGCAGGTGCGTGTGGTGCTGAGGGGGGTTGGATGAGAAACGGGTGACAGGGCTGATTGAGTCGTCGGCCGAGGTGACCTGTTGGCGGTGGCGGTTCGACATCGGGTTCCTTCCTTCGATCTGGTTCATGTCGTCGATCGTGGAGGAGGACCCTGTCATTCCGTGATCATTTGGACTGCTCGAGAAGAGGATCTTCAGATGACCTGAGTGAACGGTGTCCGGGCCGCCTCCCGCACGCTCAGTCGTTCCAGAACTGACGACCGATCCAGGCGACTACGCCGGGAGCCCTGTAAACGCTGGTGTCATCGCGGAGTTCGGATCGCCAACCCGCACTCGGACAGGCCAGCCAATCTGAGTTGGAGGTTTCTTGACAGGGCTACTGACACTCTGCTGACAGGGTCAAGGCGCACGATCGAGGGGTGGAATCAGCAGAAAAGACCACCAACCGAAACGACGCCGTTGAGCGACTCCACGAACAGCTGCAGGACTCGCTCCAAGAGCTCGTCACCTCCGAGGACTGGCAGCGTGCCCTGGCCGTCGCCGCTCGCTTCCACGACTACTCGTTCGCCAACACCCGACTGATCTGGGCACAGTCGTTGGCCCGCGGGTTCACCCCGAGCCGGGTGGCCGGCTATCGGGCTTGGCAGGAACTCGACCGTCACGTGCGACGCGGTGAACGGGGACTGCAGATCCTCGCCCCCCTCATCCGCAAGGTCACACCCGAGAATGGTGAAGACGAGGAACGGCGAGTTGTGGGGTTCCGAGTCGTGCACGTCTTCGACATCGCCCAAACCGACGGCGAACCCCTCCCCGAAGTGCCGGTGGCTCTGGTTGAAGGGGATCTTCCCTCCCACTGGGATCAGGTCAGCGAGCTCATCACCGACGCCGGGTTCGAGCTGCAGGTCGCCGACCTCGACCGACTCGGCGAAGCCAACGGCATCACCGACTGGCAACACCGAGATGTCGTGGTGCGTGCCAGTCTTCCCGGGGCGCAACGGTTCAAGACTGCAGTGCACGAACTGGCGCATGTCCGGTTGCACGAACCGACCTCGGACGGCAGGCCGTCGTGTCGGGGGATCGTCGAGGTGGAGGCCGAGTCGGTCGCGTACATGGTGTGCGCAGCCCTGGGGATCGACAGCGCCGGCTACAGCCTCCCATATGTGGCGTCATGGAGCGGAGGCGACCTCACCAAGGTGTCTGCCACTGCCAATCGGGTGATCGGCTGTGCCCGCCAGGTCCTCACCCAGCTCGAGCAGGAACGCCGACTCGAACGCGAGCACATCACAGCCAGTCCCCGTATCGAGGCCCGAGATCGGGAGACCCCGGCGCCGTCGCCGGCGCCGAGAGCAAGGTCGGATCTCGAGACGGTGGTCAGCGCCGCAACCGGGTTCTACCAAGGCCAACTTCGAAAACCGGAGGGAGCGGAGGCACTCGAGTACCTGCGAGGTCGGGGCATCGACAACGAGGCGCTCGATCGCTGGCAGCTGGGCTACGCACCTGGTGCTTGGGAGGCATTGACGTTGGCGCTCCGCCAAGAAGGCTTCAGCGAGGATCTGCTCCTTGAGGCCGGCGTTGCCGGCCGATCGCGAGACGGACGGCTCTACGACCGGATGCGCAGCCGAGTGATCTTCCCCATCCACGACGAGCACGGTACGCCCAGCGGTTTCGCCGGTCGGCTTCTGTCAGGGGACGGACCCAAGTACCTCAACACCCCCGAGACCGCGCTCTACCAGAAACGATCCTTGCTCTACGGCCTCCACCTCGCCCACAAACCGATCCTCGGCGCCGGCAAGGCGGTCCTAGTCGAGGGCTACACCGACACCATCACCGCCCACCAAGCCGGGCTCACCAACGCTGTCGCCACCGGGGGAACCGCGCTGACCGAGGAGCACCTGAAGACACTCGCGAGGATCACAAGCAACGTCACCCTTGCGTTTGATGGGGATCGTGCTGGTCTTCAGGCGGTGGAGCGTGCAGCGGAACTTGGCCGCGCCCACCAGGGCATCCGGCTCCACGTCGCCAGGCTGCCGGAGGGACACGACCCTGCAGACCTGCTCGCAAACGGCGGAAGACACTCGCTTGAAGAAGCCATCGCCAACGCCGCTCCTCTAGAACACCACCTGATCGATCAGATCATCTGCCAACACAACGTCGAAGAGCCCGAAGCCGTGCCCAGGGTTATCCGGGCTGCCCTGCGAGTCGTCAAGACTATCGCCGACTCGGGCGATCGCTCCCGCGCAATCGGGTATCTGGCTAGTCGCATTGACCGAGAGGAGGCCGTCGTCCGGACCTACCTCGACGTCTACGACTCAACGTCGCGCCGCGAGATCTGTCACGGTGGACGAGGCGTCAGTTGAACAGAAACCTCCGAATGCACTCAGCACACGGGCTCTTCGCAGTCGGCCGAACGCCGCCCGAGCATCGGCTCGCAGGAAAGGCACATGCTTCACAGAGTGCAGAAGCTGGCCATAGCCAACCGACTGCGAGCAACCGATGAAAGGGGAACCGTGGGTGTGTCGCCTAGGATCGAGCGTATGACGAGCCTTCCGCGAGGTGCCACGATCGTCTCGATCGGCTACGAACGGCGCACCGTCGATGAACTGGTAGACCTCCTGAAACGAAACCGAGTCGACGTGCTCGTAGACGTACGGCTCAATCCCATTTCCCGCAAGAAGGGCTTCTCGAAGTCGTCGCTGGCACAGACACTCAGTGAGGCCGACATCGGGTACCGCCACGAGCGGCAACTGGGGAACCCTAAGGACAATCGCGATCCGTTTCGCCGAGGGCTCAAGTCCGCGCGAGCCAGGTACCTCCGTCACCTTCACAACGGTGCGTCCTCGACATACCAAGGTGTCATCGCTCTCGCCCACGAAACCCGCATCGCTCTGCTGTGCTTCGAGCGCGACCACGACGAGTGCCATCGCTCTTGCATCCTCGACACTGCCCGGGCCGACGATCCTGCGCTCATGGTCCTCGAGCTGTAGCCCGGCAGGAACACATCATGCCGTCGGAACAAGAACTGTCGGTCATGATCCTGGTCAAGGCTGCGCCCGTTCTGACGTCGGCGCTTCGTGAGAGTATGTGCGTCGCGGCTATGAGTGTCGGTCCTGAGGCACAGTGGATCCGACTCCACCCAGTCCCGTTTCGCGACCTCTCCGATGACTCCAAGTTCCGCAAGTATCAGGAGATCACGGTTCGGGCGGTCCGACCAAACTCTGATCGACGGCCCGAGTCATGGACGCCGATCGAAGGTTCCATCCGCCCCGGGGAAATAATCGGCCGGGACCACGGCTGGTCCACCCGTCGCCAGCGGGTTGCTGCGCTTGGTGAGCACACCATGTGTGACCTGATCGAACAGAACCGCTCCGGGTCCGGTCCCGATACGCCATCGCTCGCCGTCGTTCGTGCGGCGGAGCCTCCTGAACTGCTCATCGACGAACGTGACCAGGATCAACTCGATCGGTGGCGCGAGCGGGCCGCCGCCATTGCCGCCCAGCCCAGCCTTTTTGACAACCAAGACACTCCTCGGCCCGACTTCGAGGTCATCCCATGGCGATTCCGATACAGCTACCGGTGCCTATCACCCAACTGCAACGGGCACAGGCAAACCATCATCGATTGGGAGGCCGTTGCCCTATGGCGCAAAGTGCGCCACCATGTTGATTGGCAAGACAAGATCCGACAGAAGTTCGTCAGCGAACTGTGGGCTGCGGGCCGAGCAAGCGCTCTCTTCGTCGGGAACATGGAACAACGACCATGGAACTTCCTTGTTCTCGGCGTGTTCTGGCCGCCGGTTCAGGGGCTCCAACAATCACTACTCGAATCACGAGACCCTTGAGGTCAGAGCGGACTCGGGCTATGTGGACACAAGGCGCGCCTCGCAGTGCATGCCCACCGACAGGCCACCGAGCCAGAGGATCGACAAGCCGGCCCGATCGGAAGGGGACCGAGCAGTCCCTATGCATACGGATTGAATGTTGGGTTCTCCGCGATGTGTGATTGCAGCCTCTGAAGAGCCGCATCGGAGTAGCGCTGAACAACGCTGCTTCTCGATACTCGGATCGCCTGGTGATACTTCGGATCGCCCTTCAGCTTCAAGACGGTCGCCGCTTTGGCAGTCCAGTTCTGATTCCGACCGATCTTCTCCGCCACCTCGCGAGTGAGATAGGGATAGTCGACCTCGAGCTCCGTCTTCTTGACGACAACAGGCAGTGTTGAGTCCCTCGTGCTGCCCTTACGCAATGTGATGTCGGCGGTGAAGTTCTTGGGCGCCTCGACAGGGACTATTCGCACCATGTCCGCCTGTCGCACAAACTCGCCCAGTTCGAGATGTGGGGAGATCTTGTTCTTTCCTTTGTACTTGGCCTCCACTTGCTTCTCTGTTAGGTACGTAGAGCCATCAAACGCGACCCCACGCTCAAGCAGCCAGACAAGTCGACGGTCAGCGGGGCTCCGCCGCACCCGCGAGATGCTCTTCTGCACCTTGTCCGCGTAGGTAGTGAGATCGACGAAGGAGAGCGAGAGGAAGCTTGCTGGAAGGTCCTTGGCGTGTGCCGGGAACACCGTTCGAACCGTCTCTCGAAAGAACTTGCAGGCAAAGAACAAGAGGTGATGCATGATCTCGTCAGCCACCGGCGGTAGGACGTGGTGGACGGCGGCATGACGGAGGGATATGACCTGCTGAATGGTCTGCGCTTGACTCGCGTCAAGCAGCTTTAGATCCCGGAGCCGCACGACGGCGATCTCGGGTCCGATCGTTTCCCCGCGACGGCCACGCCGTATTGACTGGTGTTTCTGCACAAGTACCGCCTTCGCGAGCAGTTCCCATGCATTCGCGATCAACATGAGCGTGCTCTCGTTCCGGTACGGGTTATGCACCCGGTTGAAACAGTCGACCGCTAGCTCGATGGCTGACTTAGCCGCATCAAGCAGCTGGAGATACTCCCTACGCCGCTGGGTAGCCACGGTTCGAGCAGGCACGAGTGGAATGAACTTGTCCGCAAATGACGGTTGGGGCGCTTCTTCTCAAGATGTGGCCTTCCCGCTCAGCCGACCTGCCGGCGTCCCCGCCTGGTTGCGCGTTCGTAGAGCTCGATCGTTTCGGAGTCTAGGAAGCTGGATGCGTCAGGGCCTTCGTCTGCGTCGACGACTGCCAGCAGCTCCGAATAGACAGCCTCAAGGGCGACCTGGTTGCCCTCGGCGGCTGCTGCTCGCATGAGGTTGCGGTAACAGTGCTCGCACGCTCCGGTGGCCACGAGCCCTCTTCTGGCGGCCCAGGTCGCCTCGGCAGGGTCGTCGTTGGCGAGGGCGTGTTGGGCGAGGCGGTGCGCGGCGTTGTCGATGGCGACGATGGTGTGGGTGATGATCCCGTCGGTGTGTGCCCAGATGTAGGCGTTGCCGGCTCCGGTGAATGGCGTTCCTTCGACTAGTTCGAGCGCGGCCCGTAACTGGTGCGCTTGGTCGGCGCCTGACGTTCGGTCGGCTTGGCGTATGTGTCCAGTGAACTTCTCGATGTCGCTCTGGAGGTGGGGGCTGATCCGATAGATCCCGTCGGCGACGTAGGGAAGGTAGGGCTCACCGTCGGGGCCGAGGCCGAGGGTGGTGCGGGCACGGTAGGTGTGTCGGTTGAGCCGTTGGTAGTCGGGTCGTTGTTCGGGCCACAGGGCTTCCATCAGGGTGTCGGCTTCGACGCCACCGCGGTGGAAGGTGAGGTAGGCGACCAGTTCGGTGCATCTGCGGAGCGCGAAGCGCCCGTCGATCCCTTCGACTCTGAGGGTGCCGAGCACCTTCATTTCGGGGACTTGGGCCGGGAGCTCTTCGCCGGCGGTCTCTTCCTCTGCGAACAATGTCGGTTCGATGGTTTCGTCTGTCGACGTGAGAACGTCATCGACGGCTTCGTTGAGCAGGAGCGGGTCGGTGGTGAGTTCGGGTGGTAGGCCGTCGAGGTCTTTGGCGGCGGTGACGAGGTCGGCCACCGCGGTTTGTTCGGTCAGGGTGAGGTTGCGGCGGGCGTACGTCTGGCCGAGTGGATCGACTCGCACGGTGTCGTCTTCGACGTGGAGTCGCCACCGGTCCCCGGTCGGGTAGCCGACGACTGCGGCGACACCTCGACCGGCGTGGGCGGTGATGAGAACTCTGTTCGCCTCGTCGGGGGCGTCGGCTGTGGGGTGGAAGATGATGATCGGGTCCCAGGTATCGCCTACCGACGAGATCCGACCGTGCAGAGGCGATGGGGATGCGACCCGAGCGGCCGCTGCAGCTTTGGCTGCGAGCGTGGGCAGGATCTCGCTCAGGTCGTCTACTGCATGTATGCGTTCGAGGTGGTTGAGGTCGGTCCCGAATCCGATGCAGATGATCTGGAGTTCGTCGGCGATGGGGCTGGTGGCGAGCTCGGTGGCCATCGTGTAGCAGGTGGCTGTGACGTCGTCGGGGTTGCCGGTTATCTGGGTGGCTCCGAGGTATTCGAGGTCGAGGAGGAGCTGGGTGTGGTCTCCGTGTCCGACGGTGACCAGCGCCGGGTAGGGCGCTGGCACACCGGCGGCTTTGTCGCGGAGCCTGTCGATGTCGGTGTCGGTGGGAATGGTCCAGCTGCGTCCTTCGTCGTCGATCTGCCAGCCGGGGGGTGGTTCTTGGTGTGGGGTCCACAAGAGCACTCGCAGTATGTCGGGGGTGAGGTGGACACCGACGACTTGTGGTGGCGGGATGTGGGAGGCGATGACGTCTCGGGCCATGGCGCGTAAGGCGAGGTCGAGGAACTCGGTGGCGGTGGGGGCGGCGGCACTTCGGATCATTGCCTCGGCTGTGGCGGCGTCCGGGGGCGGGGGTGTGGGGATGGTGCCGGGTCGGCGGTGCCTCAGCTGTGCCGTTCGGAGCCGGCGGAGGAGGGCGACGATCCCGGCTGCGAGGATTCCGAGGCCTGCGAGGGTGCTGGCAACGGGGAGCAGCTCGCCGGCGAGATTCCCGTCGTCTAGGTCGTCGGCAGCGTCCGTTCCATCAGGCTGGGTGATTGGCTCAGGCGGCTCGTGGCTATCGGTGGGGTCGGTCGGCGTTGTCGTGTTGGCGTTCGGGTTGGGCAGCGTTGTTGCAGCTGGGAGGTCGGGCGGAAGGGTGGTCGGGGCGGTGTCGGGCTTGTCTGGAGGTGAAGGTGCGGTTTCGGGCGGGGCGGGGGTTTCGAGCCCGGTGTCGGGTTCGGCGGGGTTGTGGGGGTCGTTGGGGATGGCCGGCAGCCCGAATCTCTGGCCGGGGTGGATGAGATTCGGGTCGTGAGGTGGCGCAAGCCGGTCCCGGTTGACATCGACGAGGGTGTTCCAGTAGCGGGTGGTTTCTGTGGTGGTGGGGGTTCGGTCCCATGCGTCAGAAAGGGCCGTCTCAGCGATGCTCCAGAAGCTGTCACCCGCTTCGACGGTGGCCTCGGCGACTCCCTGCTCCTGATGCTGATCCAACACCGTTGGCTCGCCTGAGTCGGCCTGGGAGTCGGTGGGGATGGGGGGCAGTTCGAATCGTTGGTCCGGGTAGATGAGGTCGGGGTCGTACGGTGGCACCAGCCGTTCTCGGTTGGTGTCGACGAGGGGCCGCCAATACTCGGATGTTTCGGACTCGGTGGGTGGACGCCCCCACGCGGTTGTGAGGGTGGCCTCGGCAATCGTCCAGAAGTTGCCTCCTGGTGCCACGGTGACCACGCTTGCGGCCGCTTTCGCATCGTCTTCGTTGGGAGTGCTTGCGTCGTCCGGTAGGACGAGCAGCCAGCCGGGGGTGAGATCATTTGTGGTCTCTGCGAAGCTGTGGCCGTCGGGCATGGCCCGTCCTTCATTGAGTGCCCGGATCTCGGTCCATCGTCGACCGTCTCCGAGGGTGGTCTCGGCGATGCTCCATAGCGTGTCGTGGCGCATCACCTGGTATGTGGGTCGGTGGGATTCGGCCTTTTGCGGCTGGGGGGACTCGGCCCATCCAGGCCTCGATGTCTCTTTACCCAGGTCCACGGCCGGATAGCTTGACGCCAGAGTGAATTCGGCTGGAAGTGGAGTCGCCGTGGCTGGGACGGCGCGGAGCGGACCGAGAGTGGCGGCGGCGAGCGTGATGGCAGCGACGAGCTGAGCGACAGCCGGCTGCAGTCCTGGTAGGACGGGTAGGCGGCGGGCGGTTCTGCCTCGGACAGCCGCGACGACCTCGGTGGCGAGGGTCGCGACGAGTTGGGCCCATACGATCCAGACAATCACGGCCAAGGCGTTGATGAGGAGTTGCGGGTCAATCCCGCTCCGGAAAGCGAGTTGGATCTGGTCGGGGGTTGGGAGGCTGGTGGGCAGTGGCCATCCCACATATGCGACCAAACCGGTGGGAACTCCAATGATGAACGCGACAACGATGATGAGGGCTCCGACGCCGCGGATCATGTTGTTGAGGTGTCGCATCATGGCTCCTGGGTGATGGCGGCTGCGGTCTCCGTAGCGGTAACGGTGATCGCTCCGGTGGGAAGGAGGACGGGATCGACGGTGAGCTCGACGGTGACGGTGATGGTGTCGCCGACCACGGAGATCTCAGTTGCGGTGTGCCCCAGGGATGTCAGGTATTGGTCGACTCGATCGGCTGCATCGGCGGGTTGGAGGGTCAGGTCGCCGGTTGTGCGAAGGGTGTCGAGGTCGACGCCTTGGGCGCCCGCCCGGGCAGCGTTGTCGGCCAATTGGCTTGCCTCTCTGAGGGCGTTGACCTTGCGGCCACCGTCGATGGCGAGCCCTGCAGCCATCAGGAGGGCGAGAGCTATGACTGCCAGGAAAGTGGAGACCGCTCCGCGCTCATTCATGGGCTGGCTCCGGCATTTGTAGGAAGTGCTTTGAGTTCTCATCTCATGTCTCCCCCCTGGAAGCGGCAACTCACAGGCCCGTCGCCCACCCTTCGTCTCGTGAGAAAATCCGACAGTCCTTCGGGATTCCCGGCTATTTTTCGGGATTCATGACGGTGTGTCGGTCTGGGTGAAGTGAGGTGGCGATGTCGTTGGCGGTGGTTCGGTCGTTGGGCACGGCTCGTAGCTTGCGGTCGCCGCAGGAGCTTGAGGATTTCGAGCAGGAGCTTGTCGACCAGTTCTCGCTGGCGGCCGCAGGTGCGGGTGTGACCGATCGTCACGTTTCGGTGGATCGCACGATCGTTTTCGAGTTCATTCGCTTCCTCGGCCGACCGGTGTGGACGGCCACGCCTGAGGATGCGGACCGGTATCTGGTGTGGCTGCGGCGAGACCGCGGGCAAGCCAAGTCGACGGTGCAGGCAAAGGCCTGGACTCTGGGCCGCTTCTTTGACTTTGTTGTCGGCCGCTACCAGGGCGACATCCACGCCCTCACCGGCACAGTGGTGGTCCAGCCGATCGACGAGTTCAACCGGCCGGCCAAAGCCGACTACGGGGGTTCGCCGCGAGTCCCGCCCTCGAGCGACGAGGTGGAGGGGCTTTTCGTCGCCTGGCGGGAGGTTCTGCCCGACGCCAGGAAGTTCCTGCCCGCCGCCCGTGACTATCTGGCTGCATCGTTGTGGCGTCGCTGCGGGCTTCGGATCGGCGAAACGGTGATGCTCGACCTCCGCGATTGGCGTCCCGACCTCGGCGAGCACGGCAAACTGCATGTCCGATTCGGGAAGGGCAGCAACGGTCGGGGCCCGAAGACCCGGCTGGTCCCAGCTATCAACTCGGTTGATGAGTTGCTGGTGTGGTGGCTCACCGATGTGCGCCACCAGTTCGGTGACGACTGGGACGACCCCGACGCTCCTCTCCTCCCGAGCGAACGTCGGGACCGGCTGACGACACGATGCGGACGGATAGGACCCGAGGCGCTGCGAGCCGGACTGGCTCATGCGGTGGGACGTTGGTTGCCCGCTTGGAGTGGACGGCTGACACCCCACGGGCTCCGTCATTTCTGCGCCTCGTCTCTCTATGAGCGAGGCATGGACCTCAAGGCCATCCAAGAGCTGTTGGGTCACGAGTGGCTGTCCACCACCACCCGATACATCCATGTTCACGACAACCACATCGAACAAGCCTGGGCTGCTGCCAACCAGCGGGTAGCTGCCCGGTTTGGCGAGGAAACGAGGTGAGATCATGCGTTGGAATCTGCGAATGAAGGCCGCCGAGGAGGGCATCTGGAAGTCCACCGAGATGCGACGCCGACTAGCAGATGCCGGTCTGGAGATCAGCGCAGGGAAGATGTCGGCGCTGTGGACGGGAACACCCACCACCATCCGCCTTGACGACCTCGACGTGTTCTGCCATGTGCTCGACTGCGGTCCGGATGATCTGCTGATCCCCGAACCGGACAAGGTCGAAGCCACCAAACCCACCACGGCAGCCACCGCCGAACAGGGGACAACGCCGATCCGACCCGGCCGGAACCGGACCAAGCCACCGGCTTGACCCGACCTAGAGCATGCACCGGATGTGGTGTGAAGCCGGTCGCCACCAAACGCCACCAGTTCTGTTTCACCTGTCAGCCCGGAGGGTCGTTCCCAGAGCCTCCCTGCCGCCGGTGCGGATCGGTCGACGACTATTACTCGGCCGGGTTGTGCGCCCGCTGCCACCAGTACGCACCGCAACAGCCCGGATCGTGTGAGGACTGTCACGCCTGGGGGGTTGCCCGACAGCAACAGGGCGTGTGCTACGGCTGTCGAAACTGGCGGAAGTCGCATCCCATCCCGGGTCCATGCACGATCTGCAGCCGCTGGCGTCCTGTCGACTCCCGCCGTCTGTGCCGTCTCTGCTGGCGGCAGGCCGCCAACCAACGGCGACCCCAACAGCCACTCGACCCGGTCGCCGCCAACCGGTGCGGACAGCAGCTCTTCTTCGCCGACATGCACCGCCAAGCCCGCAACCGCGCCCCAGCAGCACCAGCCAGCCCACCAACCTCCTCGTCTTCGACCACCACCCCCCATCACCTCCGTCAGCAGCTCGACCTGTTCGACCAGCCCGATCCGAGGCTGGAAATCCTCGAGAGCATCTCCCGAGACCGCGCCGTTCGTTTTGGATGGAGCAAGGTCACCCTCAAACGAGTCCTCGCCGGCATCAGAACCCTGTGCAGACTCCACCCTGCCGCTGACACGATCAGAGCCACCGACGTGGCCGCCCTCACCGCCCGCGGCCTGCCCGTCAGCCAATGCCTCGATCTGTTCGCCGCGGCGGAGATGCTCCACGACGACCGCACCCCCGCCATCGAAGCCTGGTTCGCTCGACAGGTTGCCGACCTTCCCGAAGCCATGGTCAGCGAGCTCCAACTCTGGTTCGATGTCCTCTCCAACGGGAGCACCCAACCGCCCCGTAGCCGGCCACGGTCGCCGATCACCATCAAGACCCGTCTGGCCTGGGCGCTGCCCACCCTCAAAGCATGGGCCTACCAGGGTCATCAGTCCCTCCGAGAGATCAGCCGCCAAGACGTCGAAGTGGCTCTCCCGGCCGGCGGAAACCCTCGAGCCACCCTCGGGTACGCCCTCCGATCCATCTTCGGCACCCTCAAAGCCCACAAGACGATCTTCACCAACCCGACCAGCCGCATCGATGTAGGGACCATCGACCGGCACCAGCCCCTCCCCCTGGACCCCGACCAGATACGGGAAGCCTTCACTTCTACCGATCCCGGTCGGGCGGTGCTTGCCGGCCTCATCGCCTTCCACGGCATCCGATCCAAAGAGATCCGTGACTTGGCGCTCACCGACCTTCGTGACGGTCGACTCCATCTCCCCGACCGCACGATTCCGCTCGCCGAGCCGGTCAAGACACGACTCGCCGTCTGGCTCGACTATCGCAACGACCGGTGGCCCCATACTGCTAACCCGCACCTGTTCATCCACCACAGAACGGCCACCGGCACTGGACCGGTCGGCAGCCGGTGGGTTGGCCTCGCCCTCGGCTTCTCCCCCGACGCCCTCCGCCAAGACCGGATCCTCGACGAAGCTTTGGCCACCAGCGGCGACGTCCGACGGATCAGTGACCTGTTCGGTGTCACCGTCAAGACCGCGGAGCGATACGCCCGCGTTCTCGACCCTCCCGGACTCAGGGCCCATGTTTAGGATCGGCTCATGAGCTGGTGGGGATGGATCGGTCTCACCGCCGGCGTCCTCATCGTCGCCGTCACCGCAGCCGCGTTGACGGCTCGACGGAGTCGCACGGCGCTGATCGAACTGGCGCGCCTCATTCCCCTTTGCCTCGCCTTGCTCCGCGACATCATGAGGGACCCGCTTGTGCCGCGCCGGGCCAAGATCGCCCCCGCCCTCGTCGTCGCCTACCTGGCGATGCCGTTCGATCTCGTACCGGACTTCATTCCTGTCCTCGGCTACCTCGACGATGCCCTGATCGTCGCCTGGGTGATCCGACATCTGATCAAAGCCACCGGGCATCAGCGACTTGAGACCCATTGGAAAGGCGACCCTCAAACCTTGGAGCGCATCATTCGGCTCCTGCGCATTCCACCCGCCCCCAGTTCTCCAACCCAAGGGTCCGCATAACCGCATCACCGACCACCAGTCCCTGAGTCCAACCCGACCAACCCTTCAGTAATCCCGAACCGCTCGTCTTCCGGTATGAAGCGTTCGATCGGACCAGCTGCTCGGGCGGTGACCTGCCAGTCGAATCCGGGGAGGAGTCGGGGCGCCCTGCCGGTCACCTCGACGCTGACGGTGACGGTGGTGCGGGTGACGGTCACCTGCGGTTCGGTGATGTTGCCGGCGGCGTCGAGAAACCATTCGGCGGCTCGAACCCCGTCCTCTTCAGTGGCGGTGACGACCTGGGCGGCGTCGACTGCCTCTCGGGCGGCGGCATCGGCGATCTGATCGGCGTGCCACCACAACGCGATCTGGAATGGGACCAGGACGAGCGCGATCAGCACCGGCATGATCACAGCCAGCTCGGTGGACGTGAGGCCGTCCTCGGCCTTTCCTCGTCTGTTCGGCGCTCTCACGACCTCTCCCCCACTGCCTTTCAGGGGGTGGGTACGTTGTCGGGGATCGCTTCGGCGTTGGATCGCATCTTGGCGATCAAGATGATTCCGGCGGCGACGGCGATCGTGACGAGGACTCCGGTGAGGACGGCTGCCTCGGTTGACATCGCTCCTCTCTCATCGCGGACCTGGACTCCCAGTCTGCTGAGGCCAACTTCGATCAGCAGGCGGGTGTAGTCGATGTAGGCGGTCATATCAGTCGCTCCTTCCGTAGCGGGTCGTTTGGTCTCGCCGAGGGTGCTGGATTCGTTTCGTAGGTGTCATGGGACTGTCCCCGGCGTGGAGATCGCTTGGACGACGCCAAAGCCGATGAAGAGGATCATGCCGACGACCAGGGTGACGACGGGCAGGAGCATCTTTTCGGTGGCGGCTTCGGCTTGGGCTTCGATGGCGGCGGTCTGACTGTTGCGCATGGAATCTGCTTTGGCGGCGAGAGACGCCCGGATGCGGGCACCCTGATCGCCAGCCAGGTGAGCCGATGCGGCGAGTTCGCGCAGTTCGTCGACACCCAACTCCTGTCCGAGTTGGTCGAAGACCTCCCACGGGGTGTGGTTGGTGAGGCGAGCTTTGCGCAAGGCCGATCGGATTTCGGTGAACGCCCACCCATCTCCGAGGTCGGCGGAAGTTTGAAGGGCGGTCTCGAGTCCGCCCCCGCCGGCCAGGATGATGGTGACGAGGTCCAGGTAGGCGGACAGGGAGTGGCGGAAGTCGCGGCGGCGACGTTCTATCCGCTCCGACAACCCGAGATCCGGCCACACGAAGCCACCGATGCACAACCCGACCGCCAGAACAGCCACCCACCCGACCGGCACCGTCACTCCCCCGGCGGCGAGGATGGCGGCGAAGCCGAGGGGGAGGAACAATCCTGCGAGTCCGCCGAGCATCTTCTCGTAGGCATGTATTTCGACTGGCTTGCCGAGAGCTCGGAGACGCTGGCGGAGCCCTCCGAGGTCGACCAGTCCGGTTGCCTCGAACAAGCTGATTGTTGCCCGACCGATCCGGTTGCTTATCGTCGTCGTCGTCGTCGACGTCGTGTCCGACTCGACGAGGGTTGGGCGCGGTCGACTCAGGTCCGCGAGTGCCCGCTGGAGTGGCACCGGTCGAGGGAACACGGCCCTTGCGGCCAGGAAGACACCGAGCCCGATCCCCGCCCCTGCGACCATCACCGCCAGCGCCGTCATCGGATCTGCTCCTGATGTGAGATGTGCCGGAGCGTGAAGCGCTCGGGTGCTTCGAGTTGGCTGTAGTGGTGAAGCATCGCCCCGGCACCGAAGAACACGGCCATCACCACCACCAGCCAGCCCTGGCCGGCGGCAGTGTCGTAGGGTTCGAGCAGGTGCCGGGCGAAGACGTATAGGAAGACGACGGTGGCGGTGGTGGTGGCGACCGCGATCCGGGCGGAGGTGCGGATCCGTGCTCGGCCGATCTCGATGCGGGTACGCATGCGAACGTCTCCCCGGATGGCCTCGGCCAGGCGAGCCAGCAGCCCACCGAGGTCCCGCGCTTCGAGGCGGGCGGCAGCAGCCAGGGCGGCGACGATCAGGTCGGCGGACGAGTGGTTCAGGTCGGAAGCGAGAGCGTCGAGGGCGGTTTCGAGTGGCTGATGCCGGAGCCGGTGGGCGAAGGTCTCGAGTTGGGGTTTGATGGCGGCAGGAGCGACGGCTGCGGTTTGGATGAGTGACTCCTCGAGACCGGAGGCTCCGGCCATGGTGTCCCTAATCATGTCTGCCCAGGTGGCGATGGCATCGGCGGTAGCCGTCTCCTTCCCACGGCGGCTGGTGCCGCCTAATGCTGCCGGGCCTACGAGCATGCCGATTGCGGTGCCGAGTCCGGCTACCGGCCAGCCGGTTACCAGCCCGACGACCATGCCGACGAGGAGTGCTGCGGCAAGCCATGAGGCAGCCCGTTCCGGCGGTACCGCTTTAGGGACCAGGCGCCCGGTGTCGGGCACAACCCGGACGCCTCGCAACGCGGTGATCCCCAGCCAGATCCCGAACCCGGCTGCGGCGCCTACACCGGCGGCGAGGAGGAGTTCCATGGTCACCACCCTCCTGAAAGGGGCGCTTCGGAATTGAGCGGGGTGTAGGGGTTCCCGGTTGATTAGGAGGGCTCTGCCAATCTGATGGTTACT
>JARGFH010000075.1 GCA_029210695.1 Acidimicrobiia bacterium | reverse complement strand
CACCACCAGCGACAAGACGCTCACACTCCGACATCGCGGAGAAGACCTGGCACGCCTGCCCTACCCGATCAACAAGCCCATCGTCGAACCCTTCCACCCGCCCCAACCCACCAGCATCTACCACCACGCATAGGAACAATCTCCTGGCGGACATAGACGCGCTACACAACAGGCACGATGTCCTGGCGGACTGCCCCTATGGCCTATGACCAAAGGCTCATACCCCACGGCCTCTTGCTTGCTCCGGCTAGAGCCGGGCCCGCGCCTTCGCTCTGACGTACGCCCCCACACACGCTGCACTGAGTTGCTCTACCGGTGTCTCGATGACGTCTGCCCCGACCCTGCGGATTGCAGTGACGGCACCCGTCCGGGCATCGAGCATGTCGAGTGCAACCGTGGTGCGGTGGAGGTCGTGGACGCCGGCCGGATCGGTGCGAATCGCCGCGTCGATGTCGGGATCGCGCGGCGTCCCGACCGCGATTGCGTGCCGCCGGGCCATAATCGCGATGGCCTCGGCCAGCGGTTGGGCGGCAGCCGGTTCGATCAGGTCGGTGAGCACCAGGACGAATGCTCGTTTGCCGGAGTCGATGGTGCGGAAAGCCAGTTCGTAGTCGGACTCGGCCGGGGAGGGCTCGATGTCGTAGATGGCACGGACCACCGCCGCCCCACCGTTGCGGCGAGGTCTGAGATGGAGGCGGATTCCGTCGTCGAAGACGATCACGCCGCACCGATCGCCGATCTCGTCGGCAACTGCGGCAATTGCCGCCACCACATCGACGGCTGCGTCGAGGCGGGTACGTCCGGCGATCGGGGCGCCCATCAGCCGGCCGGCATCGACGACGCACATCACCTCGCGGTCCTGTTCGACTCGCCACTGATTGCTCATGGGTCGGCCGAGCCTGGCGGACGCTCGCCAGTTCACCTGTCTGATGTCGTCGTCGGGTTGGTAATCCCTGATCGACTCGAACTCGGTGCCGAGCCCGAGCGGTCCGCGCGAACGCTTTCCTTCCTCCTGGAGCCGGCCGTGGCGGACGGCGATGGCCAGGCGCCGCGCCGCCGGCATGTCGGGATAGACCTGTACCGTCGCGGCCGGTCCCGTTCGATGGTGGACGGCTGCCAGGCCGAGAGGACCGACCAGTCGAACGGCAGGCTGGGGGAGTTCGTGTTCGCCCCGGCGGTTGGCGGTGACGGACGAAACCAACCGATCGTTGGCTTCGCGAGGTTCGAGCAGGAGATCGGGTGGGGCCGGCTGCCGGATCCGGATCCGGCCGGGACCGGGTTCTGCGTGGATGGTTAGCGTTTCAGGGACACCGCGCGACAGGATGTTGGGAAAAGTGCGCAGGATCGTGGGGACCCGGCGCAGGCGGCGGGCGTCGATCACAACGGCAACGCCGACGGCAACGGCGGCCAGGGCGGCGATCGGGCCGGGAATCAACAGCGCGCCTGCGGCGATGATGGCGAGGAGCGCGGCCGCCCTCGGTGTCGGGCTCACTTGGGTACTGGCACCGCTGCCAGGGCAGCGGCCACGGCGTCGTCGGCGCGATATCGCTCGAGCTCAGCCTCCGGGCGAATGAGCAACCGGTGGCGGAGCACCGACGGGGCCGTCCTATGGATGTCGTCCGGGGTGACGAAGTCGCGGCCGGCAATCCGTGCGAAAGCCCTGGCCGCAGCCAGGAGGTGGACTGCTGCGCGCGGGCTTGCACCGAGTTCGACGGACGGCAATGTCCGGGTGGTGCGGACCAGGGTCGCAACATAGGCGATGATCTCCGGTTCGACGTGGGTTGCATCGATCGTCGTCCGCATGCCGAGGATCTCGTCGGAAGAGGTGATCGTGTTGACATCGACCAGCGTCGCCGGCCTGAGCCCCGCCCGACCCAGGCCGAGCAGCGCCACCTCTTCGGCCTCCGACGGGTAGTCGATGTCGATCTTCATCAGGAACCGGTCGAGTTGCGCTTCCGGGAGCGGGTAGGTGCCCTCATACTCGATCGGATTCTGGGTCGCCACGACCAGGAATGGTGATGGGAGCGGGTGAGTGACACCATCTACGGTGACCTGCTGCTCTTCCATCGCCTCGAGCAAGGCGGCCTGCGTCTTGGGAGGTGTCCGGTTGATCTCATCGGCGAGGAGCACGTTGGTGAAGATCGGTCCTGGACGAAAGGCGAGGTCACCCCTGCTGAGAGTCACGGTTCCGGTGAGGTCGGAGGGGAGCATGTCCGGTGTGAACTGCGCCCGGCGGAATTCCATCCCCAGCGCTCTGGCAGTTGCGTTGGCGAGGAGGGTCTTTCCGGTGCCTGGCACCCCTTCGAGGAGCACATGACCACCGACCACGGTGGCCACGAGGAGCGCGTCGATTGCGGAGTCCTGGCCGACCACGACCTTGCGGATCTCAGCTACCAGTCGATCTCGAAGCGTCTTCACCAAATGCTCCCGGCTCAATCGAAGCAGCCTAGTGAGGGGATCCCCATCGGATGCCTATTGCTCATGGCCTAATGCCTATGGCCTGGCGACGGGGCCAATTGCCAATTGCCAATTGCCTCCCATTTGCTCTCGTTCATCAACTAGCTTGATGCATTCGACGATTCGAGGGGGACCTTCGTTGCTGCGACGCATACTTGCTTTCTGGCGACCACATCGATGGCTCGGGGCAGGACTGATCGCAACGATGTTGCTCAAGACGGTCTTTACCGTCATCCTGGCGCTGAGCATCAAGCTCATCATCGACGGAGTGGTCGGTCAACCCGATATGTCGGTCGGGCTCATCGTTCTGTTGCTGGTCTCCGGGTTTCTGATCTCTGCGGCCGCCAGCGTATTCAATGGCTACCTGGCAGCACGGGCAGGAGCCGACATCCTGGCCGACGTCAGAACGTCCTTGTTCGAGAGACTCCAGGAGCTGTCGATGGGTTTCCATCGCCGGTCGCAGGCCGGTGATCTCCTGGCCCGCTTCTCTTCTGATATCTCCCAGCTCTCCGGCGGGGTCATCAAGCAGCCGATCGTCGGATTGACGAGCGTTGTTGCGCTGGTCTTCTACGTTCCCGTCATGGTTGCTCTCGAACTCCGCCTGGCGTTGCCCGCCATCCTGGCCATGCCCCTCGTCGTGTACCTCGTCAACCGCTACGCACCCGACCCCGATCGCGCCCTCGACGACGAGAAACGGAAGATCGCCGGCGTGTTGAGTGAGGTTTCGGAGAACCTTCGGGCCCAACCGATTATCCGGGCGTTCAGCCTGCACACCTGGTCGGATGCGAGATTTCGGAGCCGAATCGAGGAGCTACACGCCGCCTCCTCTCGTGCAGAATTCCGGATTCAGTTGGTGGCCACGCTCTCCGAGTACTCGGTAGCGCTCGTGCAGGTTGTGATCGTGGGGATGGGCGCCGTTCTCGCGCTCGGGGGGACGCTCGAAGCCGGGACGCTCGCAGCCTTCGTCGCTTTGCTCGTCGAATTCACCTGGGAGACGCAGGTGATCGGACGGGACGTACTCCCGGAGATCAGGAAAGCCTGGAGTGGCGTCCGTCGGATCGATTCTCTGCTGGCAACGGTGCCGGCCGTGATCGGAGACGCGTCCCGTGGCGCGGCCCCTACGCTGGAAACCGCGATCCAGTTCGAGGACGTTCGTTTCAGCTACTCGCCGGATGGTGCACCTCAACTTCACGACGTGAACCTCACCATCGAAGCCGGAACCTATGTCGCGATTGTGGGAGCGAGCGGATCCGGGAAGAGCACGCTGCTGGCGTTGTTGATGCGGTTCTTCGATCCCGACGCAGGTCGCACCACGATCGACTCCGTCGATCTGACCGAAATCGACCCGCTGGAGATGCGCGCAATGATGGGCGTCCTCTTCCAGGAGACGTTCCTATTCAATGTCACACTCGGCGAAAACATCCTGCTCGCCGATCCGGGCGCCAGCACCGATCAGCTCGAGGCGGCGATTGCGGCCGCCGGGCTGAGTGAACTCGTCGAGCGGCTGCCCGCCGGTCTCGACACCGTCGTCGGGGAGAGCGGGAGGCAGCTCTCGGGCGGTCAGGCCCAGCGCATCGGATTGGCCCGCGCCCTCCTGCGACGACCGCCACTTCTGCTACTCGACGAAGCAACCTCAGCGCTCGACCCATCGACGGAAGTCGATGTCGTAGACGCAATCGAGCGACTTCGCCACGGGCGCACAGTCATCATGGTGACCCACCGGCTCCAGACTGCTGTGAATGCAGACCTGATCGTCGTGATGCGCGATGGCACGATCGACGAGACCGGGAGCTTCGATCAACTGGAGAAGGCGGGCGGTACGTTCACCGAGATGTGGAAGAAACAGCAAGGTTTCACCATCAGCCGAGATGGCCGGTCGGCCTCGGTGACGGCCGAGCGGCTGGGCGCAATGGCGCTCTTCTCCGGACTCCCGCACGCCCAACTCGAAAGCCTCGCAGGCCGGTTCGCGGCTGAGCAGTACCACCAGGGGGCGGTCGTGTTCGAGGAGGGCGAGCCGGGCGATCGCTTCTACGTGATTGTGCGAGGCGTGGTCGAGGTGGTGACCGGTGCTGGTGATGGCAGACAGGTCGTTGCTCATCTCGAGGATGGAGACTTCTTCGGCGAGATGGCCCTGCTCGACGACGCTCCCCGCAACGCCACGGTCACGGCGGTCACGCCGACCACGGCCCTCAGTCTCGATTGCCGTCGGTTCGAGGAGTTGCTTACGGATGTGCCCGAAATGGAGCGAGCGGTGCGCCGGGTTGCCGGCGCCCGCGCTCGTGCCAACGGGGCCGTCTGAGCAGGGGCGCCACGGCTAGCGCGTGAGGACCGCTCGCAGTCGCCAGGTGCCGAGAGCGAAGAACACGACGGCGTACCCGGCCAGAATGGCTAGGAACCCGGCGATTTCGGCGAAGCCCCCGTTGTACGCGACGAGTTCTTCGAAGGCCTCCAGCGCCCAGGCATGCGGGGTGATGTGGGCTACTCGCCAGACGGTCGTCGACAGGAATTCCAGGGCGGCCAGGGGAAACATCGCTCCGCCCAATGCCGCCAGGCCGAGTCCGAACATTGTTCCCAGGCTGCCGGCCTGCTGGTCGTTGGAGGCGACCGCACCGAGCAGCATGGCCGCTCCGCTGGACACGATGGCGAACATGACCAGGACGAGGAGTGCCAGCAATGGATTTCCCCAATCGACCCCGAAGATCAGCCATGTGCCGACAAATACGACGATGCCTTGCACGAGGGCGATGGCCAGGCGACTGAGCCCTTCGCCGAACAAGACCGTGCGGACG
The DNA here is from genome assembly GCA_029210695.1 of Acidimicrobiia bacterium. Taxonomy (NCBI): domain Bacteria; kingdom Bacillati; phylum Actinomycetota; class Acidimicrobiia; species Acidimicrobiia bacterium. The sequence goes on along the minus strand of JARGFH010000075.1, from coordinate 10,033 downwards.
GAGGTCGGAGTGGAGATCATTCTGCGGGTGACCCCGTATCGTCTGGACTGTACGAGGGCTGCCGCTCCCTGGAGGGTGGTCAGGAAGATGAACAGCACGAGCGTCGTCTGCGACCAGATATCGAACTGCCCGAGGCCCGCCAGGGCGAACGGTTCGCCGGCACTCGTGGCAACGACCTCAACGGGCGGAAGTGAGATCTGGGCCTCGGCGGCCATCGCCAGCGCATCCTCGAAGCTTCCTGCTCCTTGCTGTTCAGCGAAACGAGCGGTCCGCAGCAGCGTCGACTGGCGGGCGACGACAGACCGGATGGCTGTTTCGATGCCCTGGAGTCCGTCTTTGGCCCGGCTCACGTACCGCAGTTCAATGTCGCCGCCTGCTTGCAGGGTCGGGGCGAAGCCGGCCGGGACGATCAAACCTGCTTCGATCTCACCGCGTTCGACGGCGCGAACGGTCGCTGCTTCGGAGTCGAACTCGATGACCACGAACCCCTCGACCGCCTCGAGGCCGTCGAGGAGTCCGGCGGAGAGGTCGTCCGGTGTCTCTGCATTGAAACCGAGTCGCGGGTTGGAGGCCCCGCCCTGCATCGACCCGAGAAGCAAGACGAGGATCACCGGGAACAAGAACGCGGAGAAGATGTTGGACCGGTCCCGGAAGAATCTCCGCAGACTGACCGCGGCGATCGCGACGGCTTTCATGGTCGCAACCCCTTTCCTATCCCCGCCATACCCATAGCCCCCGTCACCAGGCCGAAGGCGAGCAGCACCAGCACCGGCACCACGACGGCGCCGAGATCGCCGGCGCTCAGATCGGCCAGTCCCTGCATGAACCATCCGTGCGGCGAGACGAATCGGAGGTCGGCGACGATCCCGCCGGCCTGGGCGACGTCGAAAAAGGTCCCTCCGAGAAATCCGAGGATGACGCCTGCCACCGTCACCATCGAAGTTGCCTGTTCCGCCGTGCGAGCGAACGAACTGATGAGGGCGGTGATGCCCATCGCAGACAGCACCGCCGCCACCACCAGCAGAGCGACCCCGACCGGGTTGCCCCAGTCGGCCTCGAGCACGAGCGTGGTGGTGATCATCAGCACTGTCACGCTGACTATCCCGACCAGGAAGGCGCTGATCAGCTTGCCGGTGATGATCGATCGCCTGGAGATCGGTGCTGCGAGAAGCCTCGACAGGGTGCCGGCCTGGCGCTCTTCCAGGAGGCTGGTGACTCCGAACTGCACCGAGAAGAAAAGGAAGAACATCGCCATCCCCGCTGCGTAGAAGGTGATGCCATCGAGTTGCCTGGTCTCGGCGGAGATGTCGGTGATGGTGGTCGGGTAGGGGGTGGCCAGGACTGCCAGGCCGGTGGTGAATCGGTCTACTTCGTGTTGCAGCAGCCCTTCGACCGTCGCCACGGTGATCCGCACCGAGGTGAGTTCGCTCGCGTAGCCCTGGGCGAGGGCGACCGCGATACCGGCGTTGGACTCCGCCATCGCGTTACCGACCACCTGCAGATCGACTTCGCGCTCCGATTGCACATCCGCCCCGAATCCGCGGGGAATGATGAACAGGGCGTCGGCAGTCGTTCCCTCGGTCTCCGCGAACGGGTTCCCATCGCTGTCGACCAGCGCCAAACCTTCCTCGGGTGTGGCGAGCTGAAGCACCTCGACTCCAGGAGCCTGCCGCAGGACGTCGTCGACGAACAGGCGGCTGACCTCACTGCCGTCGAGGTCGACTGCGGCATAGGTAGCGCTGAATTCGTAGTTCTTCAGTGGATTGAGGGCGAACCCGAAGATCAGAGCCAGCGCCAGCGGGGCGACAATACCCATGATGTAGGCGGAGCGGTCGCGGAGTCGTTCTTTCAGGTCCTTAGTGGCGATGGTCCAGGCGGTGCTCATGATTCACTCCCGCAACGCCCGGCCGGTGAGGTGGAGGAAGAGGGCTTCCAGATTGGCGGTATCGACATCGACTCCGGCGACGGACACTCCTGTGCTGGTGGCTGCCGCCAGGATCTCAGGGAGCCGGTTGTGGGCTGCTCTGACGATGAGATCGATGCCGTCGGCAGTGACGGCACTCTCATCGACATCGGTGAGAGCGCCGAGGACGGCTGCTCCGGCGGTGAGATTCCCGGTCGCCACGAGGCGAACCCGGTCGCGCTGGCCGACCAGTTGCACGAGTTCCTGCTGCGTTCCCTCCGCCCGGATGGTCCCGTGATCGATGATCCCGATCCGGTCGCAGAGGCGTTCTGCCTCTTCCATGTAATGGGTTGTGTAGAGAACGGCCATCCCTTGCTCACCCAGTCGTTCGACACTCTCGAGGATGGCGTTGCGGCTTTGCGGGTCAACCCCCACCGTCGGTTCGTCGAGGATGAGGAGGGTCGGACGGTGCAGCAACCCGATGCCGATGTTGAGGCGTCGCTTCATCCCGCCCGAGTACTCCTCGGACCGATCCCCGGCCCGATCGCGCAGTTCGATGATGTCGAGTACCTCGTCGACCCGTTGGTTCAATTCGGCTCCTCGCATCCCGTAGAGCTTGCCGAAGAAACGAAGGTTCTCGCGAGCGTCGAGGTCGGGGTAGATGGCGAGATCCTGGGGAACCAGACCGACGTGCCGTTTGGCGGCCGTCGATTGCGGGTCCATGACTTCACCGGCGACCAACACCTCGCCTGCGTCTCTTTCGAGAAGTCCGGCGATGATCGAGATCGTGGTGGTCTTGCCCGCCCCGTTGGGTCCGAGCAATCCGTAGGTCTCCCCGGGGGCGATGTGAAATCCAACCCCATCGACCGCCACCAGATCGCCGAATGTCTTCCGGATTCCGCTGCACTCCAGCACGAAACCAGTCAATGTGGTCGAGATCATCGCCACCTCCCGTTCAGTACAGGGTGACCGCTGGGGGAGGTTCGCTTTAGGGTCGTTGGTCACATTCGCGCTGGGTGGGTGAGTTGTGACCTTCCGCGCGGCGGCCTAATCCGTCGAAGGGCGCTCGTTCCTGGTCAGCCGGGCAAGGACCCTCCCCGAGGTGATCAGCGCTGCCTCGTCATGGGAGGAGCGGATGATCGAAGCGATTTCGTCGTCGTTGAGCTCCAGACGGCGAGCGGCCGCGATAATTCCGTCTGTGGTGGCATCGGGCGACAAACCACCCCGGGCGGCGATCAACCGGCGGGCGGCCGCCCGGATCGGTGCGGTGGCAACGTCCGGCCGGCCGGTCCGAACCAGCGAACCCGCCAGAGCGTCGAGGTACTCGCGACGAGCCGGGGCGAAAACGCGGTCTGGCTCTTCTGGTGGTCCGAATCGTCGACCGATCGCAATGAGGTAGGTGAGGAGGGCGGCCAGGCCCAGGCCCATGGCCCATAGCCACGAGTCCGGCAGGGCGGTGAGCCCTTCTTCGTCTGTGTACCCGTGGACGTATTCGGAGAACACCACCGGCCGGCCATCTTCGCCTGCGATCCCCAGTGCAAATGAGGCGTTGTCCGCCGTTCCGATCGCCGCGTTGGTTAGGGCTGTGGTGTCGGCCAGCAGGATGATCCGGCCGGAGCCCATGTCCAGGGCGGCCGCCGTGACGTCACCGTCTCCGTCTGCCAGGAGCGGGATGGCTCCAGACGGCAGGCCACGCCATGCTCCGATGCTGTTGACAGCCACTGATCCGACGTACCCCGTTTCGGGGGCGGGGTCGACGGGCCGTGCGGTGCCGGCCGGGGATGGCGACCAGGTGAGCTCGTTGCCTGCGATCTCACGCAGCCAATCGGGCAGAGCGCCCCCGGCAATCAGACGTCCGCCGGATTCGACGAAGGCGGTGAGCGCCTCCAGCCCGGCCGAATCGATCCGGTCCGGGAAGGGTTCGATGACGACAACGGTGGTGGCGGAATCGAGATCGGGGCGCGGAGACCTGGCGCGACTGACGGGATGACCGGTGCGGTCGAGGAGTTCGTACCAGGCGGCCACCCCCTCGCCGGTCGTCACATACGAGGAGGCCGCCGGACCGGCGATCTGCTCAGTGTCTACTAGTGCGTCGGTGAGGATGACCCCGAGGTTGATGACCAGGATGATGGTGACGATGAGGGCGACGCGGCCCTTGCCGATCATCGGGGTTCTCCGAGTAGCTCCTGCCAGCTGCGCTTTGCCGTGGTCACTTCGTCCGGACCGGCGGGGCGATGCCCGTAGGCGATGGAGTCGAAACTCCCGGCGATGTGATCGAAGACCGCCAGGCGCAGCCGGTCGGCTACCTCTCCGCTGGTGAGCGATGGTCGGTACTCGATGACTCCCCGGTCACCCAGTCGGATCAGGCCTGCCTGGTAGTACAGGCGGACCGCGTCCTCGTTACGCCCCTCGGTCAACGCCACCTCAGCCTGCTGTTCAAGAGCCTCGGGGGTTTCCGTCGGCACAGCCTCCTCGTGTTGGCGGCGGGCAACCGCCTCTGCTTCAGATCTTCTCCGGGCCAGTCGTGAGGCGACGACGGCGGCGATCACGATGATGAGCACCGTGACGATCGTCCAGAACACGAATCTGCCTCCCGCCGAATCGTCCCCAACGCCGAGGACGACCCGGTTGAACCAGTTGATGGCCTGCTGGACGAAGCCGGTCAGGGCGCGTCCCAGTTTTGTGAAGATGGTTTCGTTCCGGCGCGAGGTGAAGCGGGGGTCGGTGAGGATGTCATTGACGATGCGGCGAGCGTCCTCGGCGGGGAGGCCGAAGCCGTCTGCGGACTGGGCGGTCGCACCGGCTCCGGTCGCCAGGAGTCCGAACGCGGCCAGGCCGGCGACGGCTCCCGCCACTATCCGCCGTCGGTAGGTCCGCGGTCCCACGGGGATCCGCCCGGCGTCGGGGGCGGCGGCTGGGTTGGTCCTTCTGGAGAAGGAGAAAGGGGAGGTTGGGCACTCCAGCGCGACGGGTCGGACGGCGGAGCGGCCGGAGGGGCAGTCCAGCCGGCCGGTGGTGTGGCGGCGGTGCCCGCCCAGTCCGATCCGATCGAACGGGCGAGGAGTTCGAGATCGAACCCTTCCTTGCGGACTCTGAGGTCGAAGTAGAGGACGGCAGTGATGGCGGCCGCGAACGGCAGGAGCACGAGGTCGGTCAGGATCGACTGGAGCGTGTCGACCACTGCAGTGAGGACGATGTTGTCTGGGGCCGCGAAGAACACGATGCCCGAACCGATGCCCGTCACGGCTCCGATTACCGAGCGGATGATCGCCACCAGGATGATCACGCCGAACACCGGCCACCAGCGGCCACGGATCAATCGCATTGAGCGGCCGAGGGCCTCCGCCGCGCCCGACCGCTCGACCATGATGGCCGGTACGGCGACCGTCCACGAGATTCCCAGCCACACCGCGATCAGACTGCCGGCCAGGATGGCGAGGATACCGACGAGCACGGCGATAGCTGAAGCCCCACCATCGCTGGCGGCCCCGAATGCCAGCATGACGATAGGTAAGACGAAGATCGCACCGATGGCCAGCACCTGGAGGATCGTGTTCCCGATCAGAGTCCCGAGGCGTTGGATTGCCAGCGCAATCGAGGAAGTTCGATCGGGCTGAATGCCCATGTAACCGTCTGCGACGGCGCGTAGCGCGGCCGCGTTGACGACCAGCAGAGCCAGCAGGCTGATGAGCCCCGAGAGGATGGCAACACCGATCAGGGAGAAGATGAAGGTCGGGTCGAAGTCGGTGGCCGTGAAGTCGAGGTCGTCCAGGTTGCCGACCTGCTGGGCTGCCACGAGGGTCAGGCCGAAGGTGAGGATGTGGAGCGGGATGACGATGGTGGCCGTGATGCCGAACAACACCCGCCAGTTGCGGCGGTAGATCTTGATCCCGGCGTCGATGATCTCGCCGATCGCCAGGGGTCGGAGCATCGGTGGCTGCGTCATGGCCGCAACCATAGTGAACGAGAGCCGGATGGCGGTCTCTCTCCAGCTGAACCGGCCGGCGCCAAGCATGCCGGTAGACGTGGGTGGATAGGAGGGCCCGCTACCAGGTCAACTCGTCGGAGATGTCCCGGTACGGCTTCCAGCGATTGAGCTTGGCTGCTGTGCGACGGGCGCGGTTGGCGAGGTCGCGCCAGAGTTGCGCACTTCCGGGGCGGCTCAGCGCCAGTTCTTCCCACCGGGCGGCGGCCGACCGGTAGGTTGATTCGAGCGCTTCTCGTGCACCCGGGTAGGTGTCCCACCCTCGGGGTAGAGCGCGTCCGATCACCGGTTTGTGGAAAACCCCGGTGAGGTATCCGTTCAGGAGCACAGCACCGCTCCACACCGACAGCATGACCTGCTCGAAGGGGACGTCCATATCGAGTGGCCCGTATCCGTCGAAGCCGGGAACGACCAGACCTTCGGTGCCTGATAGTGCGGGTGCGGGCCGGAGCCGTTCGGCCAGGTCCAGCAATGCCCTTCTTGCGGTCATGGCATCGTCGAACGCCGTCGGATACTGGTGAGCTACGGCGTCGAGCCATGGGATGGCCCAATGCAGTATCCGGTCGCCGAGCAGGAAGCGGCGATCTTGGTAGGCACGCGTCGCCAGGTGGCCGCGGTCGGTTGCCCATGCCTCGGATTCGGCCCTGGCCAGCGCCGCCCCGAACCGGGCCAGATCGGAGAGGTCGCCGCTGGAAATCTCGTACTTCCAGGAATGGGCTCGTTCGGCGAGTTCACCGGCGGGGTTGAAGAGCGCCACAACGGCGGCCTCGGTGGGCGGCAGGTCGACGAGCGCCGAACGCTGCCGGCCGGGGTGCCAGGCCCGGGCGATCGCCATCCACTCGGCCGCCTCTGCGGCCGCCGCCGCGGACGCATTAGGGGTGGTCGAGGTGGGTGAGGTAGTCATCAGTTCATACGGTAACGGAGGCCTGCCACTGTGCGTGGCTTTGGCGAAGTCTGTATTTGGGAGCCCCCTCTGCCTCGGAGACTCGGCATCTCCCCCGCTGCGCGGGGGAGAAACGCGGGGGGACGCCGGTGTCGTGCATGTGTTCTCCCCTCAGGGTTCCGTGGGGGGAGTGGTGGCCGGCTGTTGCCGGCCGGCGAGGGGGGTTGTTTGCGTGCCTGCTCTGCCTCGAGGTCGCGCCCGATGCTCAGCGCCTATCACCTACTGCCACAACCTATTACCTATTACCTATCATCTACTACCTCGTACCTATGACCCCTTCAGGCCCGATAAGCCTCGGGGGTAGGTTTGACCGGTCGGTCGAGCCACATCGGTCGGCGGGTGCCGTCCGGGCCGGGGCCCGGCTTGGTCTTGGCCAGCCATTCCTTGTAGACCGCGAAGCTCTTGGCGGTGTCGACGACGACGTCGCCGTATTGGTCGCCGGGTTCTGCCTTCGTGATCCGCACCCGCTGGTGCCAGGCATGCATGCCGGAAACGGGGTCGGCGTGAGTGGGGAAGGTCAAGTTCTGGTGGACGCCGGCATCCTTCCACCAGATGCGCTCCGAGTCAGGATCGTCCGACGCGAACGGCTCGATGCCTCGCTTCTGGCGCATCATCCACGTGCTGTCGCCGGTTTTGGTGATGTCCACCAGGGCAGACGCCCAGCGTTCGTTGCCCATGGTTTCGGAGAGTCGCCATCGACCCAGGTGGTGGCTGGCGGCCACCACTCCCGGCCGGATGCCTTCGGTTCGCCAGGCGCGGATCACGAAATGGCCGCTGTCGGTATTGATGCGCACCAGGTCACCGGTATGGAGGCCGAGAGCGTCGGCGTCGATCGGGTTGACCCACAGCGGGTGACCGTGGCTGATCTCGTAGAGGTACTTGGCGTTGCCCGATCGGGTGTGGATCAGGGTCGGCAGCCTGAAAATTGGCAGGAGGATCCGCTCGTTGCCGGCCATATCGAGATCACGCCAGTACACGTGCGTCTTCAGGTAGGTGGGAATGGCAGCATCGGGCCACCCCCACTCGTGCATGGTCTTCGACCACCACTCGAGTTTCTTCGACGGGGACTTGAACCCGGTGACCACGTCGTTCTGGACCCGCACGCCTACCACCTCGCCGTCCTTGCGGGCGAGACCGTCCATTCCGACTTCGTGGGCATCGACGGGTCGTTCATGGACCTTGTAGATGTCCTTCTCCACTTCGACGGCGCCGTATTTGCGCATGTACTCGAGCGGCGTGATGCCCTCGGCGCCCGCTTTCTCGGGAAGGCCCGGCACCGAGTTGTCGAACATCCACCCGTAGTACTCGTCGACCGATACGGGGCGGTCGGGATCGTTGGGCGACTGGAACCACTGCTTTATTCCGAGCGATCCGTCGGGGTCTATTCGCCACGAGAGATCGAACCAGAATTCGTTCTCTTCCCATACCTCTCCGGGGTTCGCCTCGTAGGTGCGAGCAAAGACCTTTCCGTCCCGCTCGCCGGCGACCCGGAGCACCGGTTGGCGGAATCCAAGCCATTGGCCGGCGTGCGTCTCATACGAGTGTGTGTCGTGGCGTTCGGCTCCGACTCCCATCGGCAGGACGTAGTCGGCAAACCAGGCGGTCTCCGACCAGGTCGGCGTCAGGGCGACGTGCAGGCCCACTTTGGCTTCATCCGTGAGAACTTCCATCCAGCTGAACCCGTCCGGGTTGGTCCAGATCGGGTTGTAGACCCTGGTGAAGTACACGTCGAGCTTGGCGCGTTCCTCTTTGAGGAAGTAGGGAAGCAAGATACTCAGTTCGTGGTGGGCGAGGGGATACTCGGGTGGCCAGAGCAGTTCGTTCCACCTGTTGTGGGTGGGCGGCATGTTCCAGTGCCTGGGCTTGAACTTGTCCCAGGCGCTCGGCGATGTTCCGCCCTTCGTGCCAACCGAGCCGGTCAGCACGTGGAGGAACCAGAGCGTTCGCGCCACTTGCCATCCACCTTCGTTGCCGGAACCGGCCGAACGCCAGGTGTGGCTGGCGAACCGGTGTCCGGCGTCTGCGATTCCCCTGGCGACCTCTTCAATTCGCCACCGGTCGACACCCGACTCCTCCGCCGCCCACTCGAGCGTGTAGGAGGCATAGGTCTCCTTGAGCACGTCGATGAACTCGTCGAACGTGTTCGGTCGGTCGGGGTACTGCTCGGAAAGGGTCTGTTCCCAGTTGACCCACCTCTCTATAAACGGACGATCGATGGCGTCCCACTCGAGCAGTAGCCGGGCGATGGCCAGCAGCATGGCCGCCTCGGTGCCGGGATACGGTGACAGCCAGACGTCCGACATCGACGCCGTGTTGGAGAGGCGCGGGTCGATGGTGGCGAGCTTCGCTCCTGCCTGCTTTCCTTCCATGATCCGCTGGGCGTGCGGGTTGAAGTAGTGGCCGGTTTCGAGGTGGGCGGACAGCAGCAAGATGAACCGGGCGTTGGCGAAGTCGGCCGATGGTCGATCGTGGCCCATCCACATGGCGTAGCCAACCCGTGCCCCCGATGAGCAGATGTTGGTATGCGAGTTGTGGCCGTCGACGCCCCATGCCTTCAGGGTGCGGTCCATGAAGCCGTCCTCACCGGGCCGCCCGACGTGGTACATGATCTCGTCGTTGCGACCTTCCTGGATGGCCTTCCGCATCCGTCCGCCGATGTCGTCGAGGGCTTCTTCCCACGACACCCGCTCCCACTCACCAGAACCTCGCGCTCCCTTGCGGCGAAGGGGATACAAGATGCGTTCCGGGTCGTAGACCTGGTTGATGGTGGCCGGACCTTTGGCGCAGTTGCGTCCGCGGGAGCCCGGGTGGGCCGGGTTGCCCTCGAAGCGGCGGATCTCGCCTGTGGCCTTGTCGATGACGGCTAGGAGGCCGCAGGCCGACTCGCAGTTGAAGCAGGTGGTCGGCACCATTCGTACGTTGTGCTTGACCTTGTCGGGCCAGGCCTGCGCGTCGTACTCTTCCCAATCGTCCCAGCGTTCGGGTGGAGGGAAGTTGGTGAGTTGACTTCCGGGGAGAAGCCGGGGGATCTCGAGGTCTGGCTCTCGATGTGTCGTCATGTGATCTCTTTTCTAGGTGGCTGCCGAAAAAGTTGGTGGTTGTGGGTCGGGGGTGCTCGCGTTCGGGGTCGTTTTCGGTCACACTGGAGCCATGATCTTCTTTGGAGCTTGCGATGCTTGGTACTGCTGATCGTCAGGGGAGT
>JARGFH010000074.1 GCA_029210695.1 Acidimicrobiia bacterium | reverse complement strand
ACATCCGCAACGCTTCAGCAGTAGCAACCATCCCCCAACACTACACCGGTTCGCCATTTCAGCGACAGACCACTAGCAACTCGCGACTAGCAACTAGGAACCCGTCGAGATCTCGATTCGCTCGATGAACAGGCCTTGCATCGGCACGCTCATCTCACTGCCGCGCAGGGCCTTCGGGATCGATTCGATGGCGGCCATGGTCTCATCGGAGTCGACCGTCGTGCCGAAGACCGAATAGCTCGGACCCAGCGGGTAATCCTCGAACATGATGAAGAACTGGCTTCCTGAGGTCCCGGGTGCTCCTGAGTTGGCCATCGCCAGGGTCCCCTTTGGATAAGGGGATACCGCCGCATTCAACTCATCCGGCAGGGAGTATCCGGGGTCGCCCGTGCCGGTGGCGGTCTGATCGCCGCCCTGCAACATGAACCCCTCCACGATCCGGTGGAAGGCCGTTCCGTCGTAGTAGCCCTGGCGGGCGAGGAACACGAACGAGTTGACGGTTTCCGGCGCAGACGCCGGATCAAGGTCGAGGACGATGTCGCCGCAGGAGGTAACGATGGTGGCGACTACCTGATCATCCGGACCGATTCCCTGGTCTTCCGGTGCGGCGAAAGCCATCGGCTCGACGGGATCGGGGAGGGTGCCTCCGCAGGCAACGGGGAGTGTCCGGTAGTCATCGTATGAAGCAGGGACCGCCGCGCTCTCAACCGTGGTGCTCGTGGCATCCGGCGCCTGGGTGGTCGGTGTCGTGCCGTCTACCGGAGCCACCGTCGTGTCGGTGGTCGTTTCATCGTTGCCGCCCCGGAGCAGCGTGTTGACGCCGAGGGCGACGATCACGATGACGAAGAGGACTACGACCTGGATGATGCGGCGGCGGAGTGCCTTCGCACGAGCCGCCTTCCGCTCTGCTTCGAGCTTCCTCTGACGGTTCTCTCTCTGGCGATTGCGTTTGTCCTGACTCACGGACCGGAACTATAGGCGCGTCGGAAGACGTTGGAGTCACCGGTACACTCGTTGTTTGACATCAACCAGGAGTGGCCGGATGGCCTTGATAGTCCAGAAGTATGGAGGCACGTCGGTAGCCGACGCAGATCGCCTCAAACGAGTAGCTCACCGCATTGCGGATACGCGACGCGAGGGGAACCAGGTGCTCGTTGTCGTGTCCGCGATGGGAAAGACGACGGATGATCTCATCGCGCTGGCCGACCAGGTGAGTTCCAATCCACCCGCTCGCGAGATGGACATGCTGCTCACCGCCGGCGAGCGCATCTCGATGGCTCTGCTGGCCATGGCGATCCACGCGGAGGGCCTGGAGGCGGTCAGCTTCACGGGCTCACAGGCCGGCATCTTGACCAGTGAAGCGCACGGCGAGGCGAAGATCGAAGAGATTCGCGGATTCCGCGTTCAGGAGTCTCTCGATGAAGGCAAAGTGGTCATCGTGGCCGGGTTCCAGGGTGTCTCCCCCAGAACCAAAGAGGTGACAACCCTGGGTCGCGGTGGTTCAGACGCATCGGCAGTGGCACTGGCGGCAGCATTCGGCGCCGACGTCTGCGAAATCTGTACCGATGTGGATGGTGTCTTCACTGCCGACCCCAGAATCGTTCCCAACGCTAGAAAACTCAATGAAATCTCAACCGAGGAGATGCTCGAACTCGCCGCGGCCGGGGCAGGCGTGCTCATGGCCAGGTCGGTGGAGTTCGGACGTCGCTTCAACATCCCGATCCACGTCAGGTCGTCGTTCCACGACGCTCCTGGGACGTGGGTGAAGGAGAAGACCATGGAAGAAGCCATTATCAGCGGGATCGCTCACGACACGTCCGAAGCAAAGATCACCGTTCACGGAGTTCCGGATCGACCGGGGATCGCCGCCACGCTCTTCGAGCAGATGGCCGGCCATCAGGTCAATGTCGACATGATCGTGCAGAACGTGTCCATCGATGGATCCACCGATATCAGCTTCACGGTCCCCCGGTCGACGTCGGTGACCGCTCTCGAGGTCACGGAGCAACTTGCTTCCGAGATAGGTGCCGCTGGAGTCGATATCGACACCGATATTGCCAAGGTCTCGCTGGTGGGCGCCGGAATGAAGTCGCACCCAGGTGTGGCCGCCCGTGTGTTTAGGGCACTGAGCGATTCTGACATCAACATCGAGATGATCTCGACCTCGACTATCCGGATTTCCTGTGTGGTTCGGTCGGATCGTGTTGAAGACGCCGTGCGCTCGCTGCACGCTGCCTTCGAAGCAGAGCTGGTCGGGGAGGAAGCAGATGTCTAGCAAGAACGTTGCAGTTGCAGGAGCAACTGGAGCAGTCGGCAGGGCGATGCTCTCGATCCTCACCGAGCGGAGTTTCCCGGTAGGGGAGTTGCGTCTGCTGGCGTCGGCGCGTTCTGCCGGTCAGAAGATCGAAACTGCTTGGGGCGAGGTCGAGGTTGAAGATCTCGCTCTGGCCGATCCGACGGGCATCGATATCGCCTTGTTCTCGGCAGGCGGGGGCCGGTCGCGCCAGTTTGCTCCAACCTTCGCCACGGCAGGGGCGGTAGTGATAGACAATTCTTCGGCGTTCCGGATGGACGAGCAGGTACCGCTGGTCGTGGCAGGCGTCAATGACCACGCCGCCTCCCATCACCGGGGAATCATCGCCAACCCCAACTGCACCACCATGACCATGCTGATGGGGGTTGCTCCGTTGCACCGTGCCGCCGGTCTCAAGCGGTTGGTTGCCTCCTCCTATCAGGCCGTATCCGGCTCTGGCAAGACGGGAATCGACGAGCTCTCACGTCAGACCCGGCAGCTCCAGAACGACGAGGCAGCGCTGAACGACGGCACATGGATCGACCCAGGCGGCGAAGTCTACGCACGGCCCATCGCCTTCAATGTGCTTCCCCTCATCGGTGAGGCGGATCCGCACGGGTACACGGATGAAGAACTGAAACTGCTCAACGAGACCCGCAAGATCCTCGAGGCGCCCTCAATCCAGGCCGAATCGACTTGCGTGCGGGTGCCGGTCATGACCGGTCACGGCACTTCCGTCGCCTTGTGGTTCGATCGTCCGGTTGCGCCCGAGGAGGCCGTTGAGATCATCAACGCCGCGCCGGGCGTTCAGGTGTGGCTGGACAAGGTTCCGACGCCCCTCGACGCGGCGGGGATCGACGATGTGCTGGTAGGGCGGATCCGCCCAACGCTCGATGGAACTGGTGGCCTCAACCTCTGGACGGTCGGCGACAATCTCCGTAAGGGCGCTGCTCTGAACGCAGTCCAGATCGCCGAGCTTCTCGTATAGAGAGGATGGGCTTCTTGCCGGGGACGGTCTCCGCGGCGAGGAGGTTCTGGGTTATAGGTTCTGGGTTTTGTGCGCACAGCCGTCCGGTCTGTGCAGCCGGTGGGTCACTCAGAACTTAGAACTTGGAACCTCGGACCTCTTCAGATGATGCAGAAGCCTTCGCTCATGTCACCGTCGTGTTCTTCGCCCGTCATGAGGGGACACAACTCTCGATCGACCGGGTCGGGCTCGATCCATGTCATGGTGGGGGTTGGCTCGGCCGTGCTGGCGGTAGCCGGTGCCGGAGCAGGCTGCGGTGGGGTTGTCGCGGGTGTTGTCGTCACGGGAGCCGCAGTCGTTGGAGTAGTGGCGGGCGGGACACCGCCTTCGCAGAAGACAACCGAGATATAGAGGTACCCGTCGGCGCCGCGCGTCTGGCCGGTTCCCATTGAGGTCCAGTTACCGGCGGTGATGAGCGACCAGTGAGAGCCGCTGGCGGCGAACTCCTCGAAGATCCGACCGACGTTCGGACCTACCCCGACCACCTCGCCAACGGAGTCGCAGACTCCGAGAAGCGGATTGAGATCCGCATGGAACGGGTTCTCGGCGGCGGCCTGTGCCCGGGCGGAGGCGACCGCAATTGATTCAGCCTCGCTGAGTATGGAAAGGGCACTCCCGCGTGCCGAAGCCACCGCTGAATCGAGGTCATCGGCGACCGCCGGAAGAGCGATCGAGACGATGAGGACGGCTGCCAACAAGGAAATAACTGGATATCGGGGTTTCACGCCGGGAGCCTACGGGGCCATTCCTGTGACCGCCAACTCACGCACAGTGGCAGGGCACCGCCATGCATTTGGGGCAGCCGTGCGCATATCGGTCGACCGCCGCCTCCAAATCGATGCCGGCCTGGTTTGCCAGCGAGAAGGTCCAGGCCAACACATCCGCGAACTCGTGCTGTTGATCCGCATGGCTCCCTTTGCGAAGCGACTGTGCGAGTTCGCCGACTTCTTCGGTCAACCAGGCGAGCGAAGCGGGAACACCACGGGCGCGATCGCGCGTGCCGTATGTGTCTTCCATGATCTGCTGGAACTCGCTGATCTGCATGTGGTGGCCTCGGCAGTTGGCGGACGGCCGGATGGTAACCAGCTGGCCCGACGTCGTACGGACAACTGGCACACTGAGGTCGTTACGACACTGTTACCCGGGCGTGATCCCACGGTGACACCAGGCTGAAATGCTGAAGTCGAGACCCTAGGAAAGGAAGGCCATGCGACGTGTTTGGATGACGCTGCTGGCGGTTGCACTAGTTCTGTCCGCATGCGGAACCGGAGGATCAGACACTTCCTCCTCGACCGTCCAGCCGGGTTCCCCCACTACGACGGAGGGCGGGACCACCAGCACAACGACCGGCGCCGACCAGCCGGCCACGACGACCACCGTACCCGTCTCCTCCTCAACCACCACGACCAGCACGGTGCCCGCCTCGAGTACCACCACAACCGTTCAGCCCGGCCTAACCGAAGTCCGTGTCTACCTGATGCTCGACGATACGGGTGAGACGAGCGCAGTCGGTCCCTCGCTGGTACCGGTTGCGCGTCACGTCGACCGGACGGTCGGGGTGGCGGCGGCGGCCATGGAAGCGCTCCTGAAAGGGCCAACCGGCGAAGAGGCGACCTCCATCCCGGCGCTCTCGACGACGATACCGTCCGATGCGCGCTTCCTGGGAGTGCGTGTGAGCGACGGTGTTGCCACCGTGAACCTCTCGAAGGAGTTCGAATCCGGAGGGGGTACCTTCTCGATGGGTGCTCGCCTCGCACAAGTTGTCTACACACTCACTCAGTTCCCGACCATCGATGAGGTCGCCTTTGAACTCGATGGGGAGCGGGTCACCGTCTTCTCCTCCGAGGGATTGGTGATCGACGAACCCCTTGGCCGGGCGGATCAGCAGGAGTTCCTGCCTGCGGTCTTTGTTGACTCACCCGCCTACGCCGGATCAGTCGCCGACCCGGCTCGTATCACCGGCGTGTCCAACGTCTTCGAAGCGAGGTTCACGATAGCAATCGTCGACAACGACGGCCTGATCCTCGCCGAAGAACCGGTGCAGGCGTCGTGCGGTACGGGTTGCTGGGGGAGCTTCGACGTCACCATCGACTACGACGTCGACGAGGCGCAAATGGGCGGAGTCATCGTCTGGGTCTACTCGCCCAAAGACGGAAGTCAGATCGACGTACGCGAGTACCCGGTGTGGTTGACGCCGTGAACGAACGACGAGCGGGCGCGCCTCCCGGCGTGCCCTGCTCTCACGGGCATCCACGGATCCCGTGATCGGTCAGGTCACGTCCCGGAGTGACCGTCGACCGTCGGACTGGCCGGGTAGCCCATACTTGGAACGGCGAAGTGACCGCCCGCTAGAAATGCTTTCTCCTGACCGGCACGATTTAAGATCATGGGGCGGCTCTTCGTCGACAACCGGACCTTCGAGCGATGGACTCTCAACGATCGCCGCAGCGACGGACGGCCGGTTAATCCCACCATGTTGGGATTCCATCACCACCGCTCACTACCGTAGAAGCCTTCAATACATCGTGAGGATCTGTGGCAGCTGAGCATGACGGTCAACGACCGACTGGTGACGGAGGAGCGTCGACCGAAGTCAAAGGTGTCCGGTGTTCCCGATGAGCAGGCCGGGTGCCATTTGCACCTTCTTCAAACGTCAATTCGACCCCGCGAGTTCGAATCCCGACCAAGGAGTGTCACTGTGACGACGGATGTTCACGCCCACTGCATCCCGCAAGAGGTCTTGGCGAACCTGGAGAGCCGGGGCGATCAGTTCGGGATGCAGATCGTGCGCGACGGTGAGCGGCGCCAGGTTGTTGTGGCGGGACGGGTCACTACTGCACCGCTTCGAGCCGATCTGGTTGATGTCGACCAACGGCTGGCCGCGATGGACCGGTCCGGCGTAGATGTACAGATGATCTCGGCCTGGATCGATCTCACTGCATACGCGCTCGGCGCGGCAGAAGGTTCCCGATTCTCGAGGATGTACAACGAGGGACTGGCGGGGGTGGCCGAAGAGCATCCGGACCGGTTCCTTCCTCTGTGCACGGTCCCGTTGCAGGCCCCGTCGGCCGCTGCCACGGAGTTACGGTTCGCAGTTGCCGACCTAGGAATGGCGGGGGTCGAAATCGCGGCGACCGTGGACGGAGCAGAACTCGACGATCGAGATCTCGACCCATTCTGGGAAGCGGCCGCCGAACTGCGTTGCCTCGTGCTCATCCACCCGTACAACCCGCTGGCCGGTCGGAACGTCAAGCGCCATTTCCTCGACAACGCGATCGGCCGTCCCGCAGAGACGTCGATCGGTGTTGGCCATATGGTGATGGGAGGCGTTTTCGAGAGATACCCGGATCTTCGAGTCTGTGTTGTCCACGGAGGGGGATTTCTTCCATACCAGGCGGGTCGTCTCGATCGCGCATATCACTCCAAGCCGGGCCTCGCCGCCACGAACCTCTCGCGGCCGCCCAGCGAATGGCTCAAGAACCTCTACTACGACACCATCACCCATTCTCCGGAGGTGCTGGCTTTCCTGGTGGAGTTTGCCGGCATCGAGCATGTTCTCCTCGGTACCGACTACCCCTTTGAGATGGGGGACGACGACCCGGTTGCGACCGTTCAATCCATTCCCGGGCTCACGGAGCACGATCGAGACCTCATCCTGAGCGGGAACGCACGAAGACTCGTCGAGGGCATCCAGCAGAAGAGCTAGCTCCGTGCGCGGCGCCGAGGAAACTCATTACTTCGCCGCTCTTGGATGTCCGTAGTTAGCATTCACTGCAATCGTTTGGAGATCCGGTGAACAAGGAAATCCTGGTGGAGGTAGTTGTGTCATGACGCTCCCGTCGAGTATGAAAGCACTCGTCCTGCACGAGTTCGATGGACCCCTCGTCCTGGAGGAGGTGCCTGTTCCGGTTCTCGGGTCCGACGATGTGCTTCTCCGGGTTCGGGCGTGTGCGGTCGATCAATTCGATCTCACCATCAGGGCGGGAAAGCGTGCGAATGCGACGGTTCCCCTGGTCCTCGGGCATGAGATTGCCGGCGAGGTAGCGGCGCTGGGGGCTTCCGTCGAAGGATGGCGCGTTGGCGATCGGGTTGTATCCACTCTCTACCTGACGTGTGGAAACTGCAGGAAGTGTTTGAGCGGCCGCGAAACGATCTGCGAAGACTTCAGGGGATATATCGGGATCGAGACACCGGGTGGATATGCCGAGTACACGACCGTGCCGGCGGTCAACCTCGTGTCTTTGCCGGACACGATTGGTTTCGCGCAAGGATCAGTACTGGCCAACGCAGTAGGTACTCCGTATCACGCGTTCGCGAAGCGGATGCGACTAGGTCCGGCCGAACACGTGATCATCACAGGCGCCGGAGGAGGGGTCGGCATCCACGCGATCCAGGTGGCGAGAGCCATGGGCGCGTTCGTGATGGCTGTCGACCTCGGGCAACAGAAGCTTGAGGCAGCGTTGCGCTACGGAGCCCATCTCGCCGTCGACCCCGGGGAACGGGAATTCTCAGAGATAGCCCTCGAGTGGACCGGCGGCCTCGGAGTGGACGGTGTGCTCGAGCTCGTCGGCCCCGCCACCATGCCCCAGAGCCTGAAAGCGCTCGCCAAGGGCGGCAGGATGGTCATCGTCGGATCTCACACCGGGCGAGAGTTCCCGCTCGACACACTCACCATCTATGCCAACGAGTGGGAGATCCTCGGCTCGCGGAACGTTTCGAAGAGTGAACTCAGGGACGTCGTGGCGCTAACCGCCGATGGGCGAGTATCGCCGGTTGTAGCCACCGGGTACGGGCTGGAGGATGCCGAGGAATTGCACCGACAGGTCGCTGCCCGGGAGGTAATCGGGAGAGCGGTCATCGAGCCCTAGCACCGGCTGCGCTGGTCGTTCGGGGCTCACTTGACATCGAACCGGTGCGTGACAACAATCGTTTGCAGTGGCGCCGGAGCGAAAGCGAAGCGGCGCTGCCGGAAGGGACGATATGACAACGCTTGGATGGATTGGAACTGGAAGAATGGGCTTCGCGCTGGCTGAGCGATTGCTCCGCGCAGGTCACGACGTATCGGTGTTCAATCGAACCCGTTCAAAAGCAGAACCGCTTGCCGACCTCGGTGCCAAGGTCGTTGACTCGCCGGCCGATCTGGCCGACCGCGATATCGTATTTGTGATGGTGGCCGGTCCGGCCGATCTGATTGAAGTCGTGAACGGACCGAGCGGCCTCCTCTCGCGAACAGACGTAACCCCCCGGGTGGTGGTCGATTCATCGACGGTGTCGGCTGCGGCGTCTGCGGAGGTGCAGAAGGCCGTCGAGGCGAGAGGAGCGGCGTTACTGGCCGCTCCGGTCAGCGGCAATCCGCACGTTGTTCGCTCGGGCAAGTTGACGTCTGTGGTTTCGGGCCCACGCCACGCCTACGAACAGGCACAGCCTTATCTCGCCCTGTACGGCTCGAAAGTGACCTATGTCGGAGAAGGCGATTCGGCCCGACTCGTGAAGATCTGTCACAACCTACTGCTCGGCATCTACACCCAGACACTTGCCGAGATCACGGTGCTGGCAGAGAGGGCGGGCGTGGCCCGGGCGGACTTCCTCGACTTCATCAACGGCAGCGTGATGGGGTCGTTGTTCAGCCAGTACAAAACTCCGGCCTTCGTCAATCTCGACATGACACCGACCTTCACCGGTCATCTGCTCCGCAAGGATTTCGAGCTCGGCCTCGAGGCCGCCCGGCAATACGATGTGCCGATGCCTACCTCGGCGCTGGTCCATCAAATCGTCGTTGAGTTGATCGCGCGAGGTCTCGGTGAGGGGGACTTCGCCGCGCTGCTTCAGATGGAGGCGGATGCCGCCGGGATGGAGTTGAAGTCTGAGAACCGGCCGGTTTCAGACGGCCTGGAGCCCGAACATCCCGAGATTGCCGGCGGGTGACAATGCGAGGCCCGGTCGACGAGACGGGCGACGTCTCTTCCCGCTTTGACAGATGAGAACAAGACGAACCACAATCCCGAACGTCCGCCCCTGGACGTTCCGAGAGAGGATGTCGCCGTGAGCGAATTCCCCGTAGCAACTACGCCGTCACCGGGAATCATGGGAGTCGACTGGGAGGAGCGAGTCGAATTTGGCCGCCTGCGCGACTACCGACTCGCCCGGATCCGCGAGCAACTCGAGGTCTTCGGCCTAGGGGCGCTGCTCCTCTTTGAGACCTCCAACATCCGGTATGCGACCGCTACGAACATCGGATACTGGGCCTTCAACAAGGGTGAGCGCTGGGCGTTGATAACGCGCAACGGTCGCCCCCGTGTTTGGGACTTCGGGTCGGCGGCCAAGGCTCATCGACTCCAGCTTCCTTCCCTCTACGACGAAAAGAACTCGATCGGCGGAAATGCGGGCCTTCAGGGCGCAATCGGGCCGGCCACCGGACTGACCAAACGCGTGGCTGATGAAATCGCCGCGGCGCTGCGCGAAGAAGGGGTTGTCAATGAACCCCTGGGCGTCGATATGGCCGAGACATCGGTCTTCTTGGCGCTTCAGGGCGCCGGGCTCGACGTAACCGATGGGCAGCAGGCGATGGCGATGGCACGAGAGATCAAGAGCCCCGACGAGATCATGCTTCTAACGCAGGCCTGTGCGATGGTGGATGGTGTCTATCAGGACATCCTCGAGTTCCTCAAGCCGGGAGTCCGCGAGAGCGACGTCGTGGCCCTCGCTCACGCCCGACTGTTTGAAATGGGCTCGGAGTTCGTCGAGGCCATCAACTCGATCTCCGGTGAACGATGCAGTCCCCATCCCCACGTGTTCTCCGATCGCCTGATCCGACCGGGCGACCAGGCGTACTTCGACATCATCCACGTGTTCAACGGCTACCGGACCTGCTACTACAGGACGTTTGCAGTTGGGCGAGCTACACAGGCGCAGCGGGATGCATTCAAACAATCCCGCGAGTGGATGGACGCCGCCCTCGACCTCGTCAAACCCGGCAACACAACCGATCAGATCGCCAGGATCTGGCCGAAGGCTGAGGAGTTCGGGTTCGTTGACGAAATGGACGCCTTCGGGCTTCAGTTCGGCCATGGAGTCGGAGTCGGACTACACGAACGCCCGATCATCTCCAGGCTGAACTCGCTCGACGATCCTGTTGAGATCAAGGAGGGCATGGTGTTCGCCCTCGAGACGTACGCACCGGCCGCAGATGGTCGGTCCGCCGCCAGGATCGAGGAGGAAGTTGTGGTCACCGCAGAAGGTCCGAAGGTGATCACGCTGTTCCCCTGTGAGGAGCTGCCGGTGGCCAATGAGTACTGAGATCGAAGAGCCGGGTCTCTACGACTACGGGCAGCGAGCTGCCCGGTTGCCGGATCCGGTCGACCGCGCCAACGCGGATCTAGACATTCCCGTCGACGTCCGCCTCGATATGTACGAACTCCAGCAATCGCTGCGGCAGTTCGAGAAACGCGCCTACGACCTCTTCATGGAGAACCTGGTCAAGGGCACGAGCCACCTTTCGTTGGGGATGGAGGCTGTGGCTACCGGGTTCGGCAGAGCGATGCACTCCGACGACTACACCTTCGCCACCTACCGGGGTCACGCCCATACCATCGCCCGCGGGGCGCCCCTCGGGCCGGTGATGGCGGAGTTGCTCGGTCGGGAGAACGGCATTCTCAAAGGTAAGGGCGGCTCGATGCACCTCACGTCGGTCGAGCATGGAATGATGGGGTCGTATGCGATCATCGGCGCACATCTCTGCATCGCCAACGGCGCCGCCTGGTCGGCGCAGATGCGCGGCACCGACCAGGTTGCCGTCGCCTTCTTCGGGGACGGAACCACCAACATCGGCGCCTTCCACGAGGCGCTCAACTTCGCAGTGATCTGGGACCTCCCGGTCGTGTTTGTTTGTGAGAACAACCTCTACATGGAGTACACGCCGATCGACCTCGTGTCGGCCGTTCCTAACCCCGCCGCGGATCGGGCGGCCGCCTACGGGCTCGACCGCATCATCGTGGATGGCAACGACGCCGACGCGGTGTACGAAGTGGCGACCTCTGTCTTCGATCGAGCCCGGCGCGGAGCCGGACCATCGCTCGTCGAAGCCGTGACCTACCGGCATGGGGGCCACAGCCGGGCAGATCCCGGTAAGTACAGGCCCGCCGAGGAGGTCGAGGCGTGGCTCGAGCGAGATCCGATCCCGATGTACCACCAGAGGCTCCTCGAGCTGGGCGTTTCTGAATCGGAACTCAGTGCCATTCAGCAATCGGTGGCGGAACGCGTTGAGGAGGCGACCGAGTTTGCCAAGCAGGGGGCCGTGCCCGCGGCCGATCAACTGTTCGTAGACGTGTGGTCGGATGGAGGTGCCTCGTGGCGCAACTGAGCTATCGGGACGCCGTTTCCCTCGGGATCGCCCAGGAGATGCGACGTGACCCGAACCTCGTCATGCTGGGTGAGGACATCGCCGGTGCGGGTGGGGTATTCAAGACCACGGTCGGGCTGCTCGACGAGTTCGGGCCGAAGCGCATCCGGGACACGCCGATTTCCGAGCAAGCGATACTTGGGGCCGCGATGGGAGCCGCGATGACCGGGATTCCCGTCATCGCCGAGATCATGTTCTCCGACTTCCTGGCGGTATGTTTCGACATCGTCGCCAACGAGATGGCGAAGAGCCGGTACATGACCGGCGGTCAGGTGACCGTCCCGGTGGTCATTCGCACTGCCAACGGGGCCGGGTCCCGTTTTGGCGCACAGCACAGCCAGAGCGTCGAGAACTGGTGCATGATGATCCCCGGTCTGAAGGTGGTAGCCCCGTCCAACCCTGCCGATGTGATCGGCCTCATGGCTGCCGCGGTGCGAGATCCCGATCCCGTTGTGTTCTTCGAGCACAAGTCACTCTTCGCCACCAAGGGAGAGGTTCCGAGCGGCGAGATCGTCGACGAGCTCGGCAAGGCAACCACCGTCCGCACCGGCTCCGACTGCACGATTGCCGCCCTGGCTTTGATGGTCCCCCGAGCGCTCCAGGCAGCCGACCGACTGGCCGAAGACGGCATTTCTGCCGAGGTGATCGACCTGCGGTCGCTCGTGCCGCTCGACACCCGGGCGATTCTCGGCTCCGTGGTCAAAACGGGACACCTCTTCACGGTCGAAGAGAACCCTCGCTTGTGTGGGTGGGGTGCCGAAGTTGCCTCAATCGTGGCGGAAGAGGCTTTCTGGGATCTCGATGGTCCGGTGGTTCGGATCACGACTCCCCACATCCCGCTGCCGTCGGCTGAGGCACTGGAGGATCTCGCTCTACCATCCGTCGAGCGGATCTACGAGACGGTCCGAACGACGATGGATTGATTGGTTCGAGGGTGGTGGATGTCAGGCTGTGGCCGGTTCGTTCCGCTGTGGCTGGTGTACCCAGAGCACCTCGAGTTTGACGCCTGCGTCTGAGATGAGGTTGTAGACGGGACAGCGGGCTTCGGTTTCGGTGATGACCGCCCTCAGCCGCTCTTCGGTCTCGGTCGTGTACACGGTCGCTTGCACCCGAATGGTCTGGAAGTGCTGCGTCACTCCACGCACCCCGAGCCGCCCTCGAATATCGATGGTGAACTCCGCTTCGAAGTCGATGCCGTCGTATGCGAAATCCATTTCTGTGGCCGTGCGATTGAAGGTGACCGACTCACATCCGCACAGCGCGCCGAGGACCGCCTGCAGGGGAGACGGCCCTTCCCCCGTTCCGCCGTGGGCGATGGGCTCGTCCGTGACCATGAGCCCGAACTCTCCCGTATCGATGACGGTCATCATCGTGCCGTCGTTGCGGGCAGAGAGCTTCTTGCGGCGCACCAGCGGCTTCGTGAGTTCTTCTGCGGAGATCAGTTCTGAGGCCATTGCTGCTCCCTTACAAACGTTTGCAGGCGGGAGGCAAGGCTAGTACCTTCCGTTGATCGACGTAAGGAGCCTTCTCAGTGGCACGGGTCGTATCTTTCGCAGACCTGCCCAGACTTCATTCCACCAGGGATACCCGTGACAGAATCGATCTCGTCACCGAAGAGACGTTCGGCACCAAAGAACTCCAGGCCGATCGGATCACATACCATCCGGGTGACACGGCAGCCGCTCACTACCACCGGGACTGCAAGCACTTCTTCTTCATCCTTTCCGGACATGGTGTCCTCCATGCGGATGACGAAGCCATCGAACTGGGTCCGGGCGATGTCGCGCTCATCTACGAGAACGAGATCCACTGGTTCGAGAATCCGGGCGACGAGGAGTTCACCTTCATCGAACTGTGGGTCCCCGCTCCTTCGGAGACCGTCTGGATCAAGGACGACGACATATGAACGTGGGCTCCGTCGACGTGAGTTCACGTCTTAGCTCCATCTTCGACCCGTCGAAAGTCAAGCTCTGAACCCGGCAGACGTCGCTCTGATCGTGGGAGCGGTGTCGCTCGGCGCCTTCATCAAGGGGATCACCGGGATGGGGCTTCCGCTCATCGCAATCCCTGTGATGGCTGCCTTCCTGGGAGTCGAGCACGCGGTCGTAGTCATCGCCGGTCCGGCGCTGCTCACCAACACCTGGCTGCTCTGGGAACACCGGCGGGGAGCGGGTTCGCTCCGCTACCTCTCCGTATTGATCGGCACCGGAATCATCGGTGCGGTGGCCGGGACACTCCTGCTGGTCTCAGTCGAGGATCGGTGGTTGTCGCTGGCCCTGGCTGCCGTCATCCTCGGCTACGCGATGATCTTCCTGCTCAGACCGGGATTCTCGATCCCCGATCGCGTGGTGCGCGTCACGGTCGGGCCGGTAGGCCTGGCGGCCGGAGCACTCCAGGGTGCCACCGGCATATCCGGCCCCCTCCTGGCGACGTATCTGCACGGGCTTCGCATGGAACGCTCCGGGTACGTGTTCTCGATCACCCTGTTGTTCGAGGTTCTGGGGATCACCCAGATTGTCACCCTGGTGTCGCTCGGCAGCTTCACGGCGAGTCGGTTGGGGGAGAGCGCGCTGGCTCTTCTGCCCGTCCTGGTTGCGTTTCCTCTCGGCGTCCGAGTCTCGCGTAAGCTGTCCCGCAAGGCGTTCGAATACGTGGTGCTGGCGCTTCTAGTGGCCGTCGGGTTCAAGCTGACCCTCGGAGGTATCAACGGCTGAACGTTTGATTTCCGTGCCGGAGGAGATGTTGAGAGCTTCGCAAGCTCAAACGGTCGCAGAGCGGCATTGCCGATCATTCTGACCAGGAGAAGAACACGATGCCCAAGCACCCTTTCAGGGATTACGAGGAATGGAAGCTGTTCATCGGCGGGGAGTTCATCTCCGGGAACGCGCCCTCGATCGAGGTTCTGAACCCGGCAACGGGTGAGGTTCTGGGCGAAGCTCCCGCCGCCAGCAAGGAAGACGTCTCCGCCGCCGTAGCTGCCGCACAAGAGGCGTTCCGTTCCTGGCGCTGGACGCCGCCCGAGCAGCGGGGCGAGATGCTCTATCAGATTGCCGAGAGCATCCATGCGCACCGAGACGAGTTGATCGACCTCGAAACCTGGGAGAACGGCAAGCCCCGATCCCAAGCTGGCAAGGATGTAATCAATGCAGAGCGGACGTTTCGGTTTTACGCCGGGACGGCCGACAAGTTCTACGGTCAGGCAGTCCTCGATACTCCGGATGAGGTCCGCAAGCTCGTTTTCGAGCCCTACGGCGTCGTTGCCGCGGTGATCCCTTGGAACTGGCCACCCATGCACATTGCCGATTTCTGCGCGCTGGCGTTGGCCACCGGCAATACCATGGTCATGAAGCCGGCACCGGAAACGCCCCTCTCAGCGCTGCGAATTGCACAGCTGACAGCTGAGATACTGCCTTCTGGAGTATTCAACGTTGTCACCGGCGGAGTTGATCCCGGTGTTGAGCTGGTTCGTCATCCAGGCGTGGACTTCATAACTTTCACCGGCAGCAGCCTGACCGGCAGCAAGATTCTGGCCGTTGCTGCGGAACGGATAACGCCAACCATGATGGAACTGGGGGGCAAGAATGCATCCCTAGTCTTCTCCGACAGCAACCTTGGCAAGGCCGTCACCGGAATGCGCCGAAGCGCTTTCTTCAATAGTGGACAGGCTTGCTCTGGAACTGAGCGGATTCTCGTCCAAGAAGGTGTGTACGAGCAGTTCATGGACGAGTTCTGCGCAGAAGTGGAAAAGATAGTGGTCGGCGAAGGCTTCGATGAGGCCTCAGAGGTGGGACCGATGATCAGCCGGCGTCAGCAGTCACGTATCGCCGCGGATATCCGCCGGGCCGTCGACGATGGGGCGACAATCGCCGCTCAGGCGTCCCTTCCCACAGAGGAGCGATTCGCCGAAGGCAACTGGATTGCGCCAACGGTATTGACGGGAATGTCGCCGGACGACGACATAATGCAAGAGGAGGTCTTTGGGCCGGTGGTTTGTGTCGTCCCCTTTGTGGACGAGGACGAGGCCATCGAGATCGCCAATGGAGTGGACTATGGCCTGACCAGCGGAGTGTGGACGCAGGACCTGGGTCGCGCCCATCGGATGGCAGCCCGTCTCGAAGCAGGCCTGGTGGCTGTGAATACCGTCAACGGTGGCCAGCTTGGCCTGCCTTTCGGTGGCTACAAACAGAGTGGTGTGGGTCGGAAGAAGGACTTCACGGAAGCAATGCGGAGCTTCAGCCGCGTGAAAGCAGTACACATCAAACTGGACTGACGAAAACTGGCGCTTCGGAATTGAGCGGGGTGTAGGGGTTCCCGGTTGATTAGGAGGGCTCTGCCAATCTGATGGTTACTAC
>JARGFH010000073.1 GCA_029210695.1 Acidimicrobiia bacterium | reverse complement strand
TCCCCGGCCCACTACCAACGATGTCCTGAACCCCATAGACGGTCTACAAACCGCCAACGATGTCCTGGACCTTCCCCGGTAGGCAGTAGGCAATTGGCCCAGACGTTCGGCCCCGATGATGCGGAGCCAATTGCCAATTGCCGGGGCCCTCGGAACGAATCCGAGGGCCCGTACGAGGCACGATGATGCGCTGGGATCAGTCGATCAGGTTGATGACGTTGAACATCGGCATGTAGAGCGAGATGAGCATTCCACCTACCGTCGCACCCAGCACGACGATAAGCAACGGCTCGATGAGACTGGTAAGGCCGTCGACCATCGTCTGCACTTCCTGGTCGTAGAAGGAGCCGATCTTCTCCAGCATCGTGTCCAATGCACCCGTCTCCTCACCGACGGCGATCATCTGGACCACCATCGGCGGGAAGATCTTGTGCGATTCGAGTGGCTTGGCGATCGACTCACCCTCACGAACGGACGCTTTGACGTCGAGAACCGCGGCCGACACAACGGCGTTGCCGCTCGTCTCGGCCACGATGTCCATCGCCTGGAGGATCGGAACGCCGGTCTTGGTGAGCGATGCCAGCGTATGAGCAAATCGGGCGATCGCCGTCTTGTGGACCAGATTGCCGAAGATCGGCAACTTCAGTTTGATCTTGTCGAAAGTGGTCCGTCCGGAGTCGGTCGCGATCCACCTTCGGAACATGAACAGTGACCCGACGGTCACGATCATGAGCGCCCACCAGTAGGAAGTGACGACTTTCGAGACGGCCAGCAACATCTTGGTCGGCACCGGCAACTCACCGCCGAGATCGGCATACAGATCCTCGAACATCGGCACGATGAACATCAACATGGCGGCTACGATCATGATCACGAGACCGAACACCGCGATCGGGTACATCATTGCCGATTTGATCTTCGCCCTCAGCTCGACCTGCGACTCGAGTGTGTCTGCGAGACGGACCAGTGTGTCATCCAACACACCGCCGACCTCACCGGCCTTCACCATCGAGGTGTAAAGGCGGTTGAAGGCTTTCGGGTGTTTCTCCATCGCCGCCGAGAGACTGGTCCCTCGTTCGACGTCGTTCTTCACCTCGATGATCGTCCTGGCAAAGGCCTTGTTGGGCGTCTGTTCGGCGAGGATATTCAACGCGCGTAGCAAAGAAAGGCCGGCGTTGATCATCGTGGCGAACTGCCGGGAGAAGATGGCGACCTCTTTCAGCTTGATCCGGTCGGTCAGGCCCGGAATCCGGATCTCCTTCTGGAGTGCCGAGTCCTTCTTCTCGTCTACCGCCAGCGGCTGAAAGCCTCGATCGCGCAACGCCTTGGTGACGGCCGATTGGGAGGACCCCTCCATCTCCCCCGAGTGGACCTGACCCTCACGATCTTTGACCTTGTATGCGAATGTCGTTGCCATGGTTCCTCCCTACGCAACCCTGCCGACCAGCCGCTGCAGGTCCTCGATGTCTGTGCACAGCTCTGAGGCGGTCTCAAAGGCGATCAAATGACGTTTCACGAGGTCGGCCAGTGATTGATCCATCGTCTGCATGCCATATCGTCCGCCGGCCTGCATCGCCGTGGTGATCTGGTGAATCTTTGCTTCACGAATCAGGTTGCGGATGGCAGGTGTGGCGACCATCACCTCGACCGCCGGCACCCGGCCGTCACGATTGCGGGTCGGCACCAGCTGCTGGGTGACGACCGCCTGGAGCGTCGACGCCAGCTGCACACGAACCTGCTCCTGCTGATGTGAAGGAAAGACGTCGACGATCCGGTCGATCGTCTGGGGGGCGTCCTGGGTGTGCAGCGTGGCAAACACCAGGTGCCCGGTCTCCGCCGCCGTCAGAGCCGTCGAGATCGTCTCGAGGTCACGAAGCTCACCGACCAGTATCACGTCCGGATCCTGGCGAAGGGCGTGCCGCAACGCGAACTGAAATCCCATCGTGTCGGCTCCGACCTCGCGCTGATTGACGATTGCCTTCTTGTGGGTGTGAAGGAACTCGATCGGATCCTCGACGGTGAGGATGTGACAGGCCCGGCGCGTGTTGATCATGTCGATGATCGCCGCCAGCGTCGTTGACTTCCCGGAACCTGTCGGCCCGGTCACGAGCACGAGGCCGCGCGGCATCTCCGCGAACTCACCGACAATCGGTGGGATGCCCAGGTCGGTGAGACTCTTGATCTGTTCTGGAATCGCGCGGAATACTGCTCCGATCGCGTCCCTCTGGAAGAAGACGTTGAGACGAAAGCGCCCTTGGCCTGGCAGCGGGTGGGAGGCATCGAGCTCGAGCGTCTCCTCGAGTTTCTCGCGCTGCTTCACCGTCAGGATGCCGTACAGCATGCGGCGCAGTTCTGCCGGTCGCATGATGCCGTGCTCCTCGAGACGGCGAAGTTGCCCGTGCACCCGGACCTGAGGAGGCGAGCCGGCAGTCAGATGGAGGTCCGATCCACCGACCTCGAGGAGGTAGCTCAGCAACGGGTTGACATGAAGTTCCGGTTCCGGGTCTTCGGTCACCTGGGCGACCAATCCCCCATCACCCGGGTGCCGGAGCACCGGGATGACCTCGGGTCCGTGCACAAAATCGATCGAACGTCCGATCCCATCTTTGGTCGCCAGCGCCAGCTTCACTTTCGATCCCACCAACTGCTCGAGGCGAGTGTGACGGTCGGGGTCGAAGGGATCGGCTACGGCGATGACGATGACATTGTCGGCGAATCGGACCGGCATCGCGATGAGCGACCGGGCGTCCGACGCTTCGAGTCTCTTGACGGCTTCCGGGTCGAGGAGTTCGTCATCGATCTCGACGTACTCCATACCGACGCGTTCAGCGACCGTACGCAGCAAGTCTTCCTCGCGGACGAACTTCTCGTCGACGAGGAGCTTGGCAAGCGGTATGCCGGACTCCTCCTCGCGCGGGAGGAGGAACTCGAGATCGTCCCTCGATAGCAGGCGCTGGTCGACCAGCAGCTCTCCAAGTTTTCGTGATGCCGAAGTCATTCCCACCTCTGTGTGTCACAAGTATGTCGGCATGCAATAGGTCGGTCTTGAGGAATAACGCGGCGTAATCGGCGGTAGGCGGTAGGCAGCTGTATGGCCGATGGCCGATGGTCAGGGTTACCCGCCCCCGGCTTCAACCGGGGGCCAATTGCCAATTGCCAATTGCGGATCGCCTAAACAACCACCCGCAAGATCTCTTCAATCGAGGTCTGACCCGTGCTGACCTTGATCAAGCCGTCCTGGCGAAGTGGTCGCATTCCCTGGGCAATGGCAATCTTCGCCAGATCTTCGGTCGAGCCACGCTCAACCGTCATCCTCTCGATCTCCTCAGACATCAGCATGAGTTCGTGGATCGCCAGCCGGCCGCGATAACCGGTGTTGCTGCACGCCGCGCAGCCTTTGGCCCGGTAGAGCTCGGGGATGTCTTCGCCGAGATCCTCGAATGGCCACCCAACGTCACGAAGAGCATCGAGCGTCGGTTCGTACGGTTCCTTGCATTGCTTGCACAGCCGCCGGGCCAGTCGTTGTCCGAGTACTGCGTCGATCGCCGATCCGACCAGGAAGGGCTCGACACCCATCTCTGTGAGGCGGGTCACGGCCGACGGCGCATCGTTGGTATGCAGTGTCGACAGCACGAGGTGGCCGGTGAGAGCCGACTCGATCGCGATCGTGGCCGTTTCCTTGTCGCGGATCTCACCGACCAGCATGATGTCGGGATCCTGTCGGAGGAAGGACCGAAGCGCGGACGCGAAGTTGAGTCCGGCTTTGCGGTTGACCTGCACCTGGCTGATGCCGCTGAGCCGGTACTCGACTGGATCCTCAACGGTGACAATGTTCACCTCGGGCTTGTTCAACACATTGAGCGTGGCATACAGCGTCGTCGATTTTCCGGAACCGGTCGGGCCGGTCACCAGGATCGTCCCGTACGGCTTCGAAAAGGCTTCCGCGTAGCGAGCTTCAGTATCCGGCAGGAAGCCGAGATCGTCGAGTTGGAGCAACGCCTGGGACGTATCGAGGATACGCATGACGACCTTCTCGCCGTAGATGGTCGGCAGGGTCGAAACACGCAAGTCGATCGAACGTCGCCCGACCTTCAAGCTGATGCGGCCATCCTGGGGACGTCTGCGTTCAGAGATGTCGATATCTGCCATGATCTTCAGACGGCTGACCACTGCGTTCATGATGGAGCGCGGGGTACGCATGATCTCGTGCAGCACACCATCGATCCGGTAGCGCACCCGCAGATCACGTTCGGTCGGCTCAATGTGGATGTCCGAGGCTCGATCAGCGGCGGCCTTGGAAATCAGCATATTGACGAGTTTGACGACGGGCGCGTCTTCGGTGGCCGCCTCGACGGAGGCAAGGTCCTGCGCTTCGATGTCGTCCTGTCCGGCGAAATCGGCCAGATCGGAAACCGAATCCTCCAGGCCGGCGACACCGCCGATCGCGCGCTCCACATCGGAACGAGTGGCGACCCGCGGCAAGACGTCTCGGCCGGTGAGCGCACGGATGTCGTCGATGGCGAGCACGTTGGCCGGATCCGCCATCGCCACGATGAGGGCATCACCCTCAAAGGCGATGGGCAGGGCGGCGTAGCGCCTGGCCAGGGTCTCGGGAATCAGGGCGGCGGCCGCGGGGTCAACGGTTACCGCATTGAGGTCGACGAACTCGATTCCGATGTGCTTGGCGAGGGCACGAACGAGATCGGACTCCTCAACGAGACCTTCCTCGACCAGGACGCGACCGAGCGGACGCCCGGTCTCCTCCTGGAGAGCCATACCCGTCTCCAGGGTTTCGGGAGTTACCAGACCTTCGTCAAGAAGAAGGGTTCCCAGGTGCCCCGTGTCCCGGCTCACAGATACTCCTACTCCGTCAGATCGCTGAGCTCACGAGCAAGTGCACCGAGACCGCGGCGCCGACCGAGCGTCCGCTCGGTTCCTTCTGAGCTCTCGTTTTCGGTCTCGCCGCTGAACCCGCTCAACACGCTTTGCAGCAACTCGGCGTCGTCGTCTACGTCGGGGTCCGCGTCGACTTCCTCTTCGGCGGCTGCCGAGTCGTCGCCGGGTCGAAGGATCGTGATCTCATCGGGTGTCTCTTCGTCGGAGGGGTGCGAGGACTCTGCTTCCTCAACAGCGGCTTCACCCTCTCCGTACGAGTACCGGGCAGGAGCAAGTTGGTCTACGACCTCGAGGAGGCCCTGGCGAACCATTTGGGCCATGACCTGAGCTATTTGGAAGTCGGTGGAACCCAACCGGGCGGCGACCTCTTCGACCGTCCCCTGGCCATTGAGCGCCGAGAGGAGCCGCCAGGTATCGACGGTGATCGTGACCTCCCTGGCCTCCTCCGGGAGGACGTGGACCATCCGCAGTCTGAAGTTGACTCCGGGGATGACCTCTTCAATCAGGCGCCATTGTGCGATCCGCTTCTCGGCCTCGTCGAGGCACACCTCGATATTGATCTGCTGTTCGGTCGGGTAATGCGGCCCGACATCTTCTCCGAAGTCGAAAGTTCCATGGCCCGGACGGCTGAGCCGGAACAGTACATCAGTGATCTGTTCGGAGATGAACCGGGTCAAATCCTCCCGAGCGAAGCCGTCGGTGAGCACCTCGGCGATCCCGCGTTCACGTCGCTCGACGTGTTTCCATCCGGCCTCGTCGACCATGCCGGCCGACATGAGATCGGCTCGAAGATCCTGGTCGCGGCGGGTAGTTGCATAGGTCATCCAACCCTCAGTCAGATACACCTTGCCCTGTAGCCCTCCTGCATCGATCCGGAGGCAGCCCGACTTGCGCGACCGTGCCAGCATTCGAAGTACCTCGGGCAGAGGGATTGATTCGAGCGTCCCTGTCAACGCCATAGTTCTACTCCTCGAGTTGACCCCATCCCCCGAAACTTCGGCGTCAGGATCACCACCCTTGAGCGATTTGCGCGGCCCGGAGCATGACATCGAAGGGGGCCGGTCGCCCCGACCACGCCTCAAAGGACAGGGCCGCCTGAGCAACGAGCATGTCGAGTCCGTCGGCAGCCGGTAAACCCAGAGTTCGGGCTGCAATCACAGCCGGAGTCGGCAGCAGTCCGTATGCCATGTCGAAGACACCATCTGACTGTGCTACGAGACCGGTTGGAAGGGTCTCATTGTGCATGCCTAGCGGCGTGGCGTTCACCACGACCGCTCCGGGCACGGACGTTGCCCATGGAACAATCGTGGCGGGTACGGCGAGACGATCGAGTAGTCCGGCCAGTCGGGATTTCGACCGGGCAGAGATGAAGATCTCCCTCTCACCCAGGGCCACGAGTGCCGCGGCGGCTGCGCCGCCCGCGCCGAGGATCAGCACGGATCCGGTCGGCAGATTTCGCCGACTCCATACCTGACGAATTGCCGGAATGTCGGTGGACAGCCCGACCACCGCCCCGTCAACATGAACCAGGGTGTTTACCGCTTCCGCTCGCATTGCGTCACCCTCGACTCGATCCGCCAGTTCGAATGCCCGGTGCTTGTGCGGCATCGTCACATTGACGCCGGAGAAGCGTCCGGTCCGGAGGTCGTCCAGAATCGCCGGCAGACCTGCTGCGTCGACCCGGATTGCCGTGTAGCCGGCATCGATGCCGAGCTCATCAAAAGCCGCCTGATGAATCGCCGGGGAGAGCGAGTGGGCAACCGGATCGCCGATGACCGCGTAGGCGGCCGTCATGGGAGGACTCCGTCCTCCTTGGCCTGATTCTTGTGGTTGAGGAACTCGTCGTAGTCGGCTGTGAACGAGTGCGTGCCGTCGAGGCTGGTCAGTACGTAATAGAGATAGTCGACCGCGGCGGGAGCCGCAGCAGCCGCCAACGACGCCCGACCCGGTCCGCCGATCGGGGTCGGGGGCAATCCCGGCTGACCGTACGTGTTGTATGGAGAGGCAACTTCGAGATCGGCAAGCGTCAGCCCGGTCCGGCGCTCACCCAGCGCATACAGAACCGTCGCGTCGATCTGGAGCGCCATTCCGATGGCCATCCGGTTCCTCACCACGGCAGACACGAGGGGGCGTTCATCGTTGACGCGGGTCTCCGCTTCGACCAACGAGGCAATGATGATGCCCTCGTACGTGGTGGAGCCGGCTGCTTCGAGGGCCGACCAGTCGATGTCCGCCACTCGCCGTTCCATGGTGCTAGCCAGCAGTCCGAGGATCACTTCCGGCCCGGATTCCGCCAGGAATTCGTAGGTGTCGGGGAAGAGTAGACCCTCCCACTGCTGGAGGTTCCCTGGTTGGCCGTCCGGATAGAGAGACGTGGTAACCGACCCGTCGAGCAGCACTTCTGCGAGCTCAGCACTGGTGAAGCGGGTCTGTTCTGCGATCCGATCCAGTATTTCGTCGATCCGGAGACCTTCCTGAACGGTGATCCAGTAGGTGTCCACAATCGGCCCCCGTCTCAGCGCTGTGATCACGTCGTCGTTGGTCATGCCGGTGACCAGCTCATATTCACCCGCTCTGAGTTCGGCTCCGGCTCCTGCCAGGCGGACGGCGGCTTCGAACTGCAAAGATGATTCAACGACTCCGCGCGAGGCAAGGAGTTCACCGATCGTGCGGGCCGACGCCCCTTCGGGAATTTCGATTGCGATCGGCTCGCCGGCGTCAACCGGCGGAGCGGTGACCTCATCCCCTCCCCCACCCGTGATCCCGCTCACCCAATCGGCTGCGGCTTTTGCACCGAACACGGCCGCTGCGGCGATAATCAGAATCGTGACAACGACACTGATTGACCGGTTGGAACGACGCGGCTCATCCAGGTCCGGATCGGGATCATACGATTCGTGCGTCATGTTCTGTCCAGGTAGTGCTGAAGCATTACCGCCGCCGCCACTTGATCTATGAGCTGCCGGCGCCGGCGACGTCGCACGTTAGCCTCTATGAGCGACGACTCAGCCGTGCGAGTCGTGAATCGCTCGTCGGAGAGCTCGACGGGCAGTCCGGTCGCCGCTGCGATTCGTCCGGCCAAATCACGGGCCGCTTCCGCCGACGGCCCCTCATAGCCCGACAGGGACACAGGTAACCCGACGACGACCCTTTCGACTTCGCGCTCCCTGGCAATCTCGGCGATAGCGGCGACGACGTCGACTGCCGCCGCGTCGAGCACGCTGTGACCTCGGGCAGTTATGTGCAGCGGATCGGACAGGGCCACTCCCACCCGGCGCGTTCCATAGTCGACTCCCATGATGCGCGACAGGTCAGAGCCCCCTGAGCGCCTTGCCCACGGTTTCCCGGACGAGGTCGAGTGAGGCGGGCATGGACTTCCCGGCCGGACCGCCCGCCTGGGCGAGTTCCGGATCCCGACTCCCTCCGCCTCCGAGAAGCCGGGCGGCCGGAGCAATCAGCTCTGCAGCCGACAGCCCGCGGGCGACGAGGTCGCTCGACACGGCGGCCACCAGAGCACCTTTGCCTTCATTGACCGAACCGACGATCACGACCCCGGACCCCAAGCGGTCGCGCGCCTGGATGGCCAGCGCTCGCATGGCGTCAGGCGGCATATCCCGATGGTCGAGCACGACAAAAGCGGCATCACCGACCTTCTCGGCTGCGGCGGCGGCGTCGCCGGCCAGGTCGGACCGAACTCGGTCGGCCATCCGCGCAACCTCTGACTCGAGTTCCTTGTTCCGCTCAATCAGCTGTTGCACCCTGACGGGCACCTCGGATGGAGTCGAGCGCAACAGGCGACCGGAGGTGGTGAGGGAGTCACGGACGCCGACCAGATGCGCATAGGCACTGGTGCCGGTGAGCGCCTCGACCCGCCGCATGTTCGAACCTATCGAGGATTCACCGGTAACGATGAGCGGCCCAACCTGCCCGGCGGCCCGAGTGTGAGTGCCACCACAGAATTCTGTGGAGAATTCGCCTACCTTGACCACGCGGACGGTGTCACCGTACTTGTCGCCGAAGAAAGCGATCGCACCCATCGCCTGCGCCTCGTCCTTGGTTGATTCGACCGTCTGAACCGCAGAGTTGGCGATGATCTTCTCGTTGGCAAGTCGCTCGACTTCTGTGAGCTGTTCTTCGGTGAGCG
The DNA here is from genome assembly GCA_029210695.1 of Acidimicrobiia bacterium. NCBI lineage: Bacteria > Bacillati > Actinomycetota > Acidimicrobiia > Acidimicrobiia bacterium. The sequence continues at coordinate 7,254 of JARGFH010000073.1, read as the reverse complement.
CGGCGAAATGGTTGACGTCAAAGCGCAGCCGCCCGGCTTCCACTAGCGAACCGGCCTGCTTGACGTGATCGCCGACGACGTCACGCAGAGCCCAGTGGAGAATATGAGTTCCGGTGTGGCTCTTTCGTATCTTCTCTCGACGGGGCGAATCGATGGCTGTCTCGACATCCTGGCCGACCTGGAGGAACCCGGAGGCGATCTTGCCGCGATGAGCGTAGAGGCCCTGTACCGCGTGCTGGACATCGCCGACTGACAGGACTCCGGTCTCCGTCCCGACACGGCCGACGTCGCCCACTTGCCCACCGGCCTCGGCATAGAACGGCGTGCGATCGAGAAACAACTCCACCTCATCGCCCTGGTCGGCACGATCCACCGGTTCACCGTGTCGAAGGATGGCAAGAATCCGGCCGTCGGCGGCTTCGAGCTCATACCCCAGGAAGGCGGTGAGGCCAACATCGTCGAGGATTCGCCGGTAGAGGTCTTCGGCGGCTGCCTCTTCTCCACCCTTCCAGGCTGCCCTGGCACGCTCTCTCTGCTGTTTCATCGCCGCATCGAATCCGCTCTCGTCGACCGCGTATCCTCGCTCGGCGGCTATTTCCTTCGTCAATTCGATCGGGAACCCGTATGTATCGTGCAGCTTGAAGGCCACACCACCTTCGAGTTCGCTTCCTTCGCCCAGACCCGCCAGCTCGGTGTCCAGGAGGTTATGACCGCTCTCCAACGTTTTGCGGAACCTGCCTTCCTCGCGCGAGACGATGTCGAGAATGAAGTCCTGCTGATCGACGAGGGTGGGATAGGCCTCGCCCATGATCTCGACCGTGGTAGACACGAGCTGCGGTGTGACCAGATTCTCGCTGCCGAGTTGCCAGGCATGCCGTACGGCACGCCTGAGGAGGCGCCTCAGCACATAACCGCGCCCCTCGTTTGAGGGCACTACGCCATCGGCGATCAGGAAGGTGACGGCTCGCCCATGGTCGGCCAGCACCCGTAGGGAGACGTCGGTCAGTTCGTCCGTACCATAGGTCGCCCGGCAGGCCGCCGCCCCGGCGCCGAGGAGTGGGCGAACGATGTCCGTGTCGAAGACCGTATCCGCCCCTTGGAGGACCATCGCCATGCGGTCGAGTCCCATGCCGGTGTCGATGCTCTTGGCCGGCAGATCGCCGATAACGTGATACGGCTCATCCTGGACGTTCTGCATGAAGACGAGGTTCCAGATTTCAACGAAGCGTTCCTCTCCACCGCCGATCGGGCCACCCGGTTCGCCCCAGCGTTCACCACGGTCCACGAAGATCTCTGAACTCGGACCGCACGGTCCCGGAACGCCCATTTGCCAGAAGTTGTCTTTGCCGCCTCTCTGAACCCGGTCGGAGGGGACGCCAACCTGATCGATCCAGATGCGGGCCGCTTCGTCGTCCGTGTCGTATACGGTGAACCAGAGCCGCTCCGGATCAATGCCGAAGACCTCCGTGACGAGTTCATAGCTCCACGGAATAGCCCGTTCCTTGAAGTAGTCACCGAAGCTGAAGTTGCCCAGCATCTCGAAAAACGAGAAGTGACGCGTGGTCGTCCCGATGATGTCGATGTCGGTCGTGCGTGCACATTTCTGAATCGAGGCTGCACGCAAATACGGCGGAGTTTCCTCGCCGAGGAAATACGGCTTGAAAGGAACCATGCCGGCGCTGGTCAGCAGCAGAGTCGGGTCGACCGGAATGAGCGAGGCCGACGGACGAACGACATGGTCCCGCTCTTCAAAGAACGACAGGAACGACCGGCGAATCTCATTGCTGTTCATGGGAGCTACAGGTTAGCCCCTGTCGGATCAACGGCCCTCAGCCATTCTCCCGCAGCAGCCGACCACGCTGAAACGGTCGCCGATCACATCTCACGGCCGCAAACTACGAGATCCCGCCTCCAGTAGGTCCGCAACGCTCCCGGCCGCCGCTCTAGCCAGGTTGGCCGGCGTGAGACGTTGGCGCGCCCTGCGCAGCCTGGTGACGACCCAGGCGGAACCACCGACTCCGGCAGCTATACCCAGCGAGAACCAGCGGGTGCGACGCAGCATGGCCGGCAGCCTAACGATTCTGCCGGTTGAGGCGTCCGAGTTGTCGATCCCAGGCGGCCAGGCGGTCGGCGATTTCCTGTTCGCGGCCTTCGATCTCCGGAAGGTAGATCAGATCGCCGGCCAGCACATCCGGGAGATACTGCTGGGCGACGATGTGTCCCGGATAGTCGTGGGGATAGCGGTAGCCGGCACCATGGCCGAGTCGCTGTGCTCCTGCGTAGTGGGCGTCTCTCAAATGGGCGGGCACCTGCGCACCCGGATGGTCTTCGACTGCCTGTCTGGCGCGCCCCATCGCCTGCGTGACCGAGTTGGATTTCGGTGCGGTCGCCAGGTAGACCGCCGTCTGGCTGAGTGCGTACGAGGCCTCCGGGAGACCGACGACCTGAAGTGCGTCGAAGCCCGCCACCGCCAGCGCCAGAGCCGACGGGTCGGCGAGGCCGACGTCCTCAGAGGCGAAGATGATCATCCGGCGGGCAATGAACTCAGGATCCTCTCCTGCGCCCAGCATCATGTGTAACCAGTACATTGCCGCATCGGGATCCGATCCTCGCATCGACTTGATGAAGGCGGAGATGATGTCGTAGTGCTGATCACCCGATTTGTCGTACCGGATGATCCGGCGTTGCAGAGATTCCTCGATGTCGGAATCCTCGATGACGGTCGAGTCGCGCGCCGAGGCAACGTGTCGCGCCATCTCGAGTGCGTTGAGTGCGAGACGGGCGTCTCCGCCGGTTCGCTCGGCGAGCGCTGATGCTGCCTGATCGGAGATGTCTTGTCCGCTGGTTCCGAGTCCACGCGTCGGATCGGCGACTGCCCGTCGAATCAGTTCGGTCAGATCGCCCGGCGTGAGCGCTTCCAAGCGGAACAGCGTGCACCGGCTGATCAGCGGTGAGTTGACTTCGAAGAACGGGTTCTCGGTTGTTGCCCCAATGAGGATGACCGTCCCGTCTTCAACCCCCGGCAAGAGCGCGTCCTGTTGGGATTTGGTGAACCGGTGAATCTCATCGAGGAACAGCACCGTGCGCCGCTCATCGGTCTCGAGACGGTGTCGTGCCCGCTGGAGGACCTCACGAACGTCTTTCACTCCGGCTGAGACCGCCGAGAGCTGCTCGAAGGCCGCCGAGGTCTCGCTGGCGACGAGACGGGCGAGCGTCGTTTTTCCGGTGCCCGGCGGACCCCACAGGATCATCGAAACCGGCCGACCTTCCTCGACCATCGAGCGGAAGGCTGCCCCGCGTTCGAGCAGGTGCTGCTGACCGACTACTTCATCGAGCGTCGCCGGCCGCATCCGCGCCGGAAGCGGAGCGACGGCTGAAAGACGCGCGGCCCGCTGTGGGGCGAAGAGATCGTCTTGCATCAGACCGTCCGATCGCTCGTCGACAGGTTCGCGTACCGGGTACCCGGCACCTGGTACCCGATGCCCATCAGTCAGTCGTCCTCCTCGCCGGATAGCTCCGCACGCACGTCCGGGCGGAGGTCGATACCGAGCTCTATCAGCTGGAAGTCATCGACCTGCGTTGGTGACTCGGTGAGAGGATCGGTACCCGTCTGCGTTTTCGGGAACGGGATGACGTCGCGGATGCTCTGTTCTCCCTGAAGTATTGCCAGCAGACGATCGATGCCGACGGCGAATCCGGCATGAGGAGGCGTCCCATAACGCAGCGCCTTGATGAACCAGCCGAAGCGGCTCTCCGCCTCCCGAGCTGATATCCCCAGGACCTCGAAAACCTGCTTCTGGACCTCGGGGTCGTGGATCCTGACGCTGCCGGACCCCAGTTCGCTTCCGTTGAGTACCAGGTCGTAGGCCTTCGAGACTGCCTCCCTGGGGTTGTCGCGCATTTCCGAAACGCTGACCGGCGACGTGAACGGATGATGGGCGGGCGCCAGGTCCCCACCCTCGGTCTCTTCGAACACCGGGAAATCAACGACCCAGAGGAAACTGAGATCGTCGTGTCCTTTGGGACGGCCCAGATCGAGTCGCAACTGCCCGAGCACCCGACCGACAATCTTCGCTTGATCCGCCGCGATGAGCAGCGTGTCGCCGGGTGAGGCCGCCAGGCAGGAGGAAATATCGCCCATTTCGAGGTCTGTCAGGAATTTCGCAACGGGCGAGCGAAGCGCACCATCGTCCTCGACCACCATCCACACCAGTCCCCCGGCACCGAGTTCCTGTGCCCGAGCCACAAGGCCGTCGAGGCCGGACCGAGACAACCCCAGTGGGCCGGCGTTGATACCGCGCACGACACCGCCGGCCTCGAGGGCGCCGCCGAATGCACGAAACCCGCTCTTGGCAACGGCGTCACCGAGGTCGATGATCTCCATTCCGAACCGCAGATCAGGCTTGTCGGTGCCGTAGCGGGCCATCGAGTCCGCATAGGTCAGGCGCGGGAATGGGCGCGACAATTGCACACCCCGTGCCTGCGCCACAACGGAAACGATTACCTGTTCGAGCGTGTCGAGAACCCCCTCCTGTCCCCAGAAGGCTCCCTCGATGTCGAGTTGGGTGAACTCCAGTTGCCGGTCACTGCGAAGGTCTTCATCGCGATAGCAGCGGGCGATCTGGTAATAACGATCGACACCGCCGACCATCAGGAGTTGCTTGAACAGCTGCGGCGATTGCGGGAGCGCGTAGAACGTTCCTTTGCTGAGGCGGCTCGGAACCAGCATGTCGCGGGCACCTTCGGGCGTCGAGCGAATCAGCGTCGGGGTCTCGATTTCGAGGAAACCCAGTTCATCGAGGGTTTGCCGCATGGCCCGGACCGCGCTCGACCGGGCACGGAGGTTCGCAGCCATACGCGGCCGGCGCAGGTCGAGGTAGCGATATTGGAGTCGGATCCGCTCGTCGATCTCGATCCGGTCGTTGATCATGAACGGCAAGGCATCCGCGGTGCTGAGCACCCGTATGTCGCCGGCAACGACTTCAACCTCACCGGTTGCCATCTCGGAGTTCTTGGTTCCTTCCGGGCGGACCCGAACCTCACCGGCCACGGAAACGGTGTACTCCATCTTGAGGTCGCCGGCAGCATGTAGTTGCTCGGGATCAACGACGACCTGCACCAGACCCGATGCGTCACGAAGATCGAAGAAGATGATCCCGCCGTGGTCACGTCGCCGATCCACCCACCCGGCCAATCGAACATGATCGCCGATGCGCTCGGACGTCAGCGTGCCGGCGTAGTCGCTTCTCAACGGTTGCTCTTCGCCCATGCGGCGACCTCCTCGACACTGACTTCTGTTTGCGTACTGGTTGCCAGGTTCCTCACGATGACCCGACCTTGACCCCACTCGTCACCGACGACGGCAACTCCTGCCGACTTCCTGCGGTCGGCGGCCCGGAATTGCGCCTTAACCGATCGTTGTTCGGGTGCCATGTCGACCCGGACCCCGGCGCGGCGCAGATCAGAGACGAACCGCGCCGCGGTTTCACGCCGTTCGGGGGAAGCAACGACCACGAAGAGGTCGAGTGGAACGATATCTGATCCATCCTCTCCTGCGGCCAGCAGAATCCGGTCGATACCCATTGCCAGGCCGACGCCGGGCACCGGCGAACCTCCGAGAGTCTCGGCGAGACCGTCATAGCGACCTCCGCCTCCCACCGCGTTCTGGGCGGCATCAAAGCCGGTGGCGATGTACTCGAACGCAGTGCGCGTGTAATAGTCGAGGCCGCGCACGAGGCGCGACTCGAGGCGGAAGGGAATCCCGGTGCCACCGAGCCGAACCTGAACGGCGTCGAAGTGCTTCCGGCACGGATCGCACAGAAAGTCCACTGCGTTGGGCGCATCGGTGAGTTGAGGCGCACAAATCTTGCAGTCGAGAACGCGGAGGGGATTTGTGTCAAGCGTTCGCAGGCTGTCATCGCAGAGGGCATCTCGTTTGCTGTTGAGGTAGGCGCGCAACACGTCGAGGTAAGCCGGCCGGCACTCTGCGTCACCGATCGAGTTCAGCGCCACCTCCACCTCGTCGAATCCGACTTCCTCGAGGAACCGGTACCCGATCTCTATCACTTCGGCATCGGCATCGGGCGCGGCCGTCGCCAGATACTCGACACCTGTCTGATAGAACTGGCGACGACGTCCCGCCTGTGGTCGCTCGTAGCGAAACATGGGGCCTGAATAGGCGAGCTTCACTTCGCCCCGGGCGCCCGAGCCGAGGTAGGCGCGTACGACGGAGGCAGTGCCCTCAGGTCGAAGCGTGAGCGAACGTCCCCCCTTGTCCTCGAATGTGTACATCTGTTTCTGCACCACTTCAGTCGATTCTCCGACCCCACGGGCAAAGACCTCGGTCGATTCGAATATAGGGCCGATCACCAGGTCGTAGCCGTAGCGTTCGGCGAGGCCCTCCCAGACCATGAGAACTCTGCGCCAGGCGCGGGACGCAGGCGGGAAGATGTCGTCGGTGCCTTTCGGCGGGCTGAAGTTCATAGCGGTTCAGATCTGAAGGAAGGGGTTCAAGCGGCGTTCGCGGGAAAGGGTAGTCGCCGGTCCGTGACCCGGATGCACGATTACATCGTCACCGAGGGGCAGGACCTTCCTGGCCATACTGTCCATGAGCGTGTCGAAATCTCCGCCCGGCAGGTCGGTCCGTCCGATCGACCCGGCGAAGAGCTGATCGCCGGAGAAGAGAATCCCCTCCTCGGCGAGCAGGAAACAGCAGTGGCCCGGCGTATGACCGGGAGTGTGGAGAACCTGGAGCGTCAGCCCCGCGATCTCCAAATCTTGACCATCGACGAGATCGAGGCGGCGTTCGGGAGGGGCGAAGTCGCCGGGTGGGGCCATCCCGAACAGCATCCTCAATTGCTGCTCGGGATGCAGGGTCAAGAAATCATCGTCTGGATGAACGTACACCGCCAGCTCCCGCTCGTGGGCCAAGGGTCCGGCTCCTCCCATGTGATCGATATGGCCGTGGGTGAGGAGCACGGCTACCGGGAAGAGATCATGGTCGGCGAGCAACCGCCCGATGCCGTCCGGATCGGGTGGAGCATCGATGATCAGTGCCGGACCGCCGGAGTCGGCGGCAATCACATAGGTGTTGGTCTCGGCGACCCACAGCGAGCGAGATTCCAGGAGCATGGAGGAGGCAGGCTAGCGGCCGGGGCCTCGGGACCCTTCGCCACGGACTAGGTGGCTGCCGAAAAAGTTGGTGGTTGTGGGTCGGGGGTGCTCGCGTTCGAGGTCGTTTTCGGTCACACTGGA
>JARGFH010000072.1 GCA_029210695.1 Acidimicrobiia bacterium | reverse complement strand
CGTAGTAACCATCAGATTGGCAGAGCCCTCCTAATCAACCGGGAACCCCTACACCCCGCTCAATTCCGAAGCGCCAGTAAACGGCCCGGTCGACCGTCGGGAACTGGGTGGCCGTCATGTCGAGCTGACCCAGGAAGCTGAAGCTTCCGCACGACGTCGACGCATTGTTGATGAACGGCGAATCTTCGCTGAAGTCGATGCGGGCAACCCCATCGGAGATGATCGCCGATTCGAGCGTCCAGCCAACTTCGTCTGAGAACCAGCTGTCGTAGCCGAGGGCCAGTTCATCGGGCGTCGCTCCGGCCAGGAGAGCCTCCATGGCTCCGGCCAGCGTCGCCGGCGGCTCTACGAGGCGCACCACGGGTGAGACGAGCGAGCAGTCGTAGTTGTTCGGATCGGCATCGGGCCCGCCGACCAGATACACCAGCACCTCCACCAGGGCGGGATCGGCATCTGGAGCGGCTGTGGTCGTGGGAGCCGGCGGCGAAGTGGTCGAGGTGGTCGGGGGCAGTGTCGTCTCCACGACCTCGGGGACCGTCGTGTCGGGGATCGTGGTCGGTGTGGTGGTCTCGGGCTGGGCCGTCGTTGGCACCACGGTGGCCTCCGGGGATTCGACGAGCGCCGTACCGCAGGCGGCCAGCATCAGGGCTGTGCCAACCAGGACAGCGATGCTGTTCTTCTTCATGTGCGTTCTCCGCGTCCGCATGGGCGTTCTCCTTGTCGAGCTTCTGCTTCCACCTGATCGTCTCGCAGCCGCGTCTCGACACCGTCACATCGAAGTAACCAATCGGTTACAGCTCCAGGAATGATCGGAAGCAGATCAGGCGGTGAGGCGGGCGAGTGCTTCGGCCGGCTCGAGTCGCTCGATGCCGGGGACATCATCGAAGGCGCGGTCCGGGCTCACCAACACCGACGCCTGACAAGCCAGAGCGGTGGCGGCATGAATGGCATCCCGCATGTGGAGGTCCGAGTGGGTGCGGAACAACTGAAGCCCGACCTGGAGTTCAGTCATCGTCACATCGTGCACCCGGCAGAGTGCGACGATGGAACGGGCTTCATCCACCGCCTGCGATCGGTCGATGCCTTTGCGTGTACGAACGTGCACATACTCCTGGACCGCCTCTGCGCTGATGTCGGCAGTGATGGCCTCGTGCGCGAGGAGGCGAACGAGCTCGCGGCAGGGCTCACGATGGGGATGCTCCCGTCCGACCGCGTAGATGAAAACGGCCGTGTCGACTAGGAGCCTCACGGTGTCATCTCGTCCAGGAACGACTTCTTCATCTCGTCCCAGTCCTCGACCGGCATCGCCGGCGCATCGAGCAACAGCTTGCCCGCCGACACCGGGTCGATGGCGTCCTCGGGGAGCAGTCGATCGATGGCGTTGCGGATCACGGACGCCACGGACGACCCGGACCGGGCTGCTGCTCGTTCAAGCCGTTCATAGCGAGTCGGATCGAGCAAGAGTTGGACCCGGCGTGAGAGCGGCATGCACATACTGTAGCATGTGCATGTTAGGGGTCCGTCTCTCTCGATTCCCGATAGCGACGCCTCGACGCCAGACTCTGCCCATGAGATTTGACGTCGATGCCCTAGCCGATCAGGTGCTCGTCGGACCCGAAGGCGACGAGCATCGCCTCGGCGACCGGTGGGCAACCCAACCGCAAGTGATCCTGTTCCTCCGCCACTTCGGCTGACTGACCTGCCGCGAGCGGGCCGGTCAGGTCCGCGACAGATACGAAGAGATCCTCGCCGCCGGTGCGGGCGTGACCGCCATCGGCACCGGTGGTCGGCGCTACGCCCAGGCCTTCATCGAAGATGAACGGGTTCCGTTCCCGGTTCTGCTCGACGAAGAAGGAACGGCCGCTGAGATCGCCGGGACGAAGAAGCTAGGAGTTGGATCGATCGTCTCCCCTTCAGCCTGGGCCGCCGCAGCCAAGAGCCTGAAGGGCGGCCACCGCCAGAGCCGCTCGGGAAGGCGCCCGTTCCAACTCGGCGCGACACTGGTCATCGGCCCCGGCAATGAGATCCGCTACGCCGACTTTGAGGACTTCGCCGGCGACCACGCCGACATCGACGAAGTACTGTCGGTGCTGACCGGGGAGTAGCGCACCCGGGGGTCATCGGTTCGTCGGATGAACGGGAACCGGAGGCGGCGACCCTGCGTCGGAGGGGCATGAAGACCGTTTTTGTGACACTCATCACATTGGCGCTTGCGCTGACGGCTTGCGGGGACGGCGGCGAGGATCTCGACGTTTCGTCGTGGCCCCGTCCCGATGGCGACTGGGAGCTGGCTGAGGGCGCAGCGACAGTCGACGGCTATCCGATCACGTTGTCGATCGACGGCACCGGGGTGTCGGGGCGGGCAGCATGTAATTCATACGGCGGCGTCGCCGTGGTCAACGGTTCGGCGGTCTCACTTGGCGAGCTGAGCCAGACCGCGATGGGCTGTGAGCCGGCGGTTATGGAGGCCGAAGCCGCATTCCTATCGGCATTGCAGGCGGTGCAGAACTTCCGCTTCGACGGTGAGCGGCTGGTTCTGACCGGTACCTCCACCGATCTGGTGTTCAGGCCGGTTCAGCCGGTTCCGACCTCAGAATTGATCGGCACCCCCTGGGTGCTCGAGACACTGATCGAAGGCGAGACAGCCTCCAGCGTCGCGGGCGAACCGGCCACCCTGCTGCTGGCAGCCGACGGCACCCTGACCGCCTCCACGGGCTGCCGCGCGCTCACCGGAAGCTGGCTCGCCAACGGTGCCGTCATCGTCGTCCCCGAACTGTCGGCAGAAGGCGATTGCCCGGACGACCTCTGGAAACAGGACTCGCTCGTCGTCACCGTGGTCGGAGACGAATTCCGCGCCGAGGTAGAAGGCGACCAACTGACACTCACCTCGATGGGCGGCGACGGATTGGTATACCGGTCCGACGGGTAGTCCTGGTGTGAGCCCCCACGCGGTTGGGCGACGGAGGCTGAGTTTCGCGTTCTCCCCCCACGGAGTGGGGGGAGTGCCCCGGAGGGGCGAGGGGGGCTGCTGGTGTGCGAATGCGCCCTCTCCGCCTCGTGGACTCGGTTTAGTAGTGCCCTTCCGCCTTCCGCCTCGTGGACTCGGCACCTACCCCGCCTTCAGCGAGGAAGGAACGCCGCGTTGCGAGTGGTGTGTGGCAGCTGAGCGGCGCCATTCTGCGTTCTCCCCCCACGGAGTGGGGGGAGTGCCCCGGAGGGGCGAGGGGGGTTCGGGTCTTGCGGTTGGAGCCGGGTCCAGGGCTGGTTTTCGCGTTCTCCCCCCACGGAGTGGGGGAGTCCCGGAGCGAAGCAAAGGGGAGCGGGGCAGCCCTCTACGGTGTGAGTTCCGGGATGCGGTCGGCCCACGGGCGGGCTCGCTCGAGCTGGCCGGCCACCCGGAACAGAAGGTCCTCTTCGCCGAACCGGGCGACGGCTTGCACGCCGATGGGGAGGCCGGCCTCGTTCCAGAAGAGCGGAACGGACATGGCAGGTTGCCCCGTCTGGTTGAAGAGCATCGTGTTCGGCGTGGCAGCTAGCGCCTCGGCGGCGAGTTGATCGAGCACCACATTGAGGAGCTTCCTGGCCGGGAGCTTCTGGAGCGCCTTCATCGCGTTGCGTTCCACGGGCTTCGGCGCCAGCTCTCCGATCAGGACCGGGGGTTTGGCCAGGGTCGGCGTGAGCAACAGGTCGAATTGCTCGAAGAACCGGGCGACACGGCGCGTCTCGCGTCCGATGAGGGCCAGATCGGCGGCCAGCACCGACGCCGGTGTCTTTCGGCCGATGGTGGCCAGGAGCCAGGTTTCGGTTTCGAACAGGTCGGGGGTGGGCTTTCTGCCGGTCAACGCCCTGTAATAGGCGAGGTCTCCGGCCAGCGAGGCGGCCACCACCCGGAGATAGGCGAGGGTCAGCCCTTCCTTGTCGTACTCGATGGTGGACTGGGTCACGTCGTGACCGAGTTCTTCGAACAAGTCCGCCGCGTCGCGAACCGCCGCCCGGCAGTCCGGATGAGTGTCCGTGCCGAAGAGGGCGACGTCGGTGTAGGCCACCCGCAGCCGGTCGGGATCCCGGCCGACTTCATCTGCGAATGGCCGCTCTTTCGGTGGGGCGGCATACGGGGCGCCCGGGTCGACGCCGTCGACGGCATCGAGCAGCACCGCCGAGTCGCGCACCGAACGGGTGACGGCATGCTCCTGGACCAGGCCCATCCACGAATCGCCCAGGTCCGGGCCGAGCGGGACCCGGCCGCGGCTGGGCTTGAGGCCGAACAGCCCGCAGGCCGAAGAGGGGATGCGGATCGAGCCGCCGCCGTCGGCTGCGTGGGCGGCCGGTACGAAACGGGCAGCGACCGCGGCGGCGGCTCCGCCGCTCGAACCACCGGGGGTGTGATCGAGGGCCCATGGATTACGGGTCGGGCCCCACAACTCCGGTTCGGTGATACCCAGCAGCCCGAACTCGGGGAGGTTGGTCTTGCCCAGGACGACCAGCCCGGCGGCGCGAAAACGTGTCACGAGTTCGGAGTCGTGGTCGGGCGTGAAGTTGCGCAGATAGCGGCTGGCGGCGGTGGTCGGCACTCCTGCGTAGTGAGCGAGAAGATCCTTGAGCAAGAACGGAACCCCGCGCAACGGGCCGTCCGGGAGACCGGCCTCGGTCGCCTCCAACGCCCGATCGTAGATCTTGGTGATCACCGCATTGAGCTGCGGATTGAGGCTCTCGATCCGGGTGATGGCGGCCGTGATCAGCTCTTTGGGCTGGACCTCACCGGCGCGGACCAGCGCCGCCAGCCCGACAGCGTCGTGACGGATGTACTCATCGGTTCTCATAGTGACCTCCGACCCGAAACCTACTCCTGTCGATCGCAGCGTCCCCGGAGCAACCGGGATTGCCGCGCCTCAGGACGCATCGCCGGATTCGACCTGGCGGTGCCGGCCGGCGAGACCTGCCGGGCGCTACCGTCGGATCCCTCGAAACCGGCGCGCCGGTAAGGTCTTTTTTCGCGACCTCACGCATGGTGGGTGTCCGTTGCGTAAGTTACCGCGCAAGGGGCAGGGTCCGAATAGGAGTCTGCATGATCGACAGGGATAGCGCCGTCCGTCGTGGGTCGGTCGGCCGGGGGACACGACACGCCATCGTGCTGGTCGAACGCGCGGTGAGGATCGGTGATCCCACGGACAACGCCGTAGAACGGGTCGGGTGCCGTCTGCACCAAAGCATCGTGATTTGCCCGGGCGAACTGCCGCGCCGGCCACAAAGCATTATGAGAAGGGATCGTCCGCGTCGCGTCATCGATGAGTGGCGGCGGATATCGCACCGCTGCCATCGGACGTAGGAGAAAAAGGGGATTCAATGGGCAGGAACATCGTTCTGTGTCTCGACGGCACCGGAAATCAGGTCAAAGCCAAGGGAAACACGAACGTTCTCGGTCTCTACGAGATGCTCGACCTGTCCGACCCCACCCGACAGGTCGCTTTCTACGACCCGGGAGTAGGGACGTTCAGTACTCCCGGAGCGTGGACGCCGCTCTCCAGCCGATTCACCAAGCTGATGGGCCTGGCCTTCGGCACCGGCATCAAGACCAACCTCGAAGAGGCGTACACGTATCTGATCCGCAACTACCAGCCGGGTGATTCCGTGTCCATCTTCGGATTCAGCAGGGGAGCATTTACCGCCCGCGGCCTGGCCGGCCTCACCCACCGTGCCGGCGTGATGCGTCCGGGCGCCGAGAACCTGGTGCCCTATCTGGTCAGGTCGTATACGAAGGGCGACCGCTGGTCGGACGACGACTGGGACAAGGTCGACCGGTTCGCGGCGACCTTCTCCCACGAGATCGGCGGCAGCCACTCGCTGCCGATCCACTACCTCGGCCTGTGGGATTCGGTCAAAGCCCTCGGCTACCTGCGGTTCGACCCCAAATGGCCCTACACGCGGCAACTCCCCAACGCGCGCACCATCCGGCACGCCGTGTCCATCAACGAGCGGCGCCGCCCCTATGAGGAATACCTCGTGCATCCCAAGGGAAAGACCGACCTGCGGGAGGCGTGGTTCGCCGGGGTGCATTCCGATGTCGGTGGCGGCTTCTCTTTCGACAGGGAACTGGCCACCATCGCCCTCAAATGGATGACCGACGGCGCCCTCGATCAGGGCCTCCTGCTGCGGCCGGGCGCCTACAAGAAGGCGTGCTCAGTGTCGAAGAGCGACGCCGAGGGCACCGTGCACGAGATGGGGAAGGTCTGGGCTCTGCTCACGTTCAGGACCCGACCCATCACTCCCGTCGACGCACGCATCCACCAGAGCGTCAAAGACCGCATGGCTGCCATGCCCGCCTACACGATCGGCGCCGACCTCACCAAAGTGCAATGGGAAGATGCCGACTGGACGGCTCCGCATCCCCTGGCCCCCTGAACGGGGCGAACAAAACGCTCGCATGTGACATCGAGGAGTGCCATGCCCAATCCCACGCAACAGATCTTCGAGTGGCTGGCCGGAGCCGGCCTGACCTCCGGGCAGACCGCCGATGCTGTGGTCACCCTCGGCATTCTCGAACACGACCCGACGCTGCTCGACGATCCGGATGTGGCGGCCGCGGTCCGCCGGCGAATCGAGGATGCCCCCGACACCGTCGACTGGAGGGCTCCTCAGCGGAGCTTCGAATGGGTCGATCCCGTCGGAGCGGCGCAGATGGCGACCGGCGCTTCGGGCCGGATCGAGCTGAGCAGCGACCGCTTTACAGCCGGCTGTGCCTACGACTGGCTGCGGGCGATCGTCGAACCGGAACGGGGCTACACGGGGTTCCTCGGTGCCCCGCCCGGCCGCGGCCCTTTGGACTGGCGGTGGCCGCTGCGCATCGGATTCATGGAGGATCCGGCCTCGATAGGGCTGCGGGCAGACCTCGAGGTCAACCTCTGGTGGCCGGAACTGTGGACGCTGGGGGACGCCGTCGACGGATGCGACGTGCTGTTACTGCCCTGGTCTGCGACGGAAGCCGACCTGACCGATGTGGCAGAACCGACCGCGCCAGGGCTCGTGGTCGCCCTTGGGCCAATCGACGTCGAGACTGCAGAGGTGTCGCGCGTTGCCGACCGGCTCGCCCTCAGGACCGGAGCCTGGGGGTGCCACCTGGCCGACGGACCGCCGTCGGCGGCTGAATGGGTCAACTGGTTGATCGAGGGACTCTCCCACGACGAACCGCTCGACCGGGTGCTGGGCAGAGTGAATCTCATGCGGACGGGCCGGGCCGGATTTACGACCATGTCCGATCGACTGATCCGGGAGAGCCGCCTGTCGCGGGTTGTCGAACAGTTCGTCCGGCATCTCCAACAGCTCGAGGGTTTCGAGATCGAGGTACCGGTCGAGGTCGGCCAGTTTCTCGGCGGCTTCACGTTGGGCGGACCTGCTCGGGCCGGGGACATCGGAGAGCAGCTCGGGGCGCTGTTCGGAGGGTTCGGCTACGTCGGAGAGACCCATGAGGCCACCGGGCTGGCGTTGCTGATGTCGGCGGCCGGTGAACTCCCGGAACTCGAACCGATGGCCACTGCTTCACGGGGTAGGCCGTCAGACGAAGGCAGCTCGACGCGCATCCTCAACGGGGCCGTCAGGCGCGGAACAGGCGATCACCGGCTGGCACTCAGCCGCGGTGAAACGTACACCCTGGCGGTATGGATCGGCGAGCCGACCGAACGTTCGATCACCGCCGACGGTGCACCGCCCGTTCCGGTTCCGGCCGACGATCTCACCTGGCCCAAAGACATCGGGGTCGTGTTCGTGTGCGAAGGGAACCGCCGGGAGACCCAGCGAGCGACGATTGCACTGGCCGAACACGGCGACTCCGAGCCGGTTGAGTTCTCTCTCGAGTTCGCCGAAACCGGCGAGGCCTTCGGCCGAATCGCACTCGTGTATCAGGGGCGGGTCCTGCAAACGGCCGTGTTCCGGGCGGCGGTGGTGGCGGCCAATCCGTCCCGTATCGGGCGTCCGGTCATCGAGGTCGAGGCCATCGTGCGGGCCAGCTTCGCCACATTGGTCCAGCAGGAGCCCTTCGATCTCAGCGTCGTCGTCAACCAGAACGACCGGGGATCCAAGGCAGCCACGGTGATCCGCGATACGGGCGTCACGCTGCGCTCAGTCGACGGTCTCACGGCGGAGCGAGACCAGCTGATCGGTCTGCTCACCGCGGTCGCTGATGATCCCGACGCCTTCGCTTCGATGGAAGCGGAGGACACACTGCAACTTGTGTTCGACCTGGCCACCATCGGCGAAGGCATGCACCAGACGTTCGTCACCGACCACGGAATTCCTGCCGAATTCTTCGAGCAGGGCCGCCTCCAGATCATCTCCGCCGCCCCCGACTCCTACCTCCCGGTGGAAGTGTTCTACTCACGGCCGGCCCCGACCGTCGTGGAACTGTGTCCCGACTGGAAGGTATCCGTCCTGAGCGGCAACTGTGCCTCGTGCGACGCCTTGGGCGAAGAGGACGACCTCCCCGTGTGCCTCACCGGATTCTGGGGGGTCCGCTTCATCGTCGAGCGGCACGCTCATGATCCAGGCTTCACCGAGCTGCCCGGCGACTACCGGCTCCAGGCCGAACCGACCAGCGGGCGTGATCAGTTGAACCCGTTCGCATCGGTGCTGTGGGGCATGAGCGCCAACGTCAGCCAAGCCGACCAGGACACGCTCGCCGCCAGACTGGCCGGGGGAGGATTCCCGGTCGCCCGGGCGGCCGGCTGGGACGAGTTCCAGGACCTCGCCGGCGCCGAAGAACGATCGATGATCTTCTTGCTCCCCCACACGGATCGGCTGGGTGTGGCGGCCGCCATGGAGATCGGCGGCGACGAACTCGAGCGGGTCAATCAGGTGGGCAACCGGCTGGGTGCGGGTGAGGAGCCCAAGCTGGCGGTCTTGCTGGGTTGTGAGACCGCCCGGCCGGACATACCGTTCCAGGGATTGGTGCCCCGCTTCAGGCGCGCCGGGGTTTCCGTAGTCGTGAGCACCATCACCACCATCCTCGGACGGCATGCCGTCCCCGTGGCCGTTGAGCTCCTCGATCTCCTGGCCGCCGGGGTCGAGGCGCCGACCGAGGGTGTGGGAGACGTGTTGCGCCAATTGCGCAGGAAGGCGCTTGCCGACGGTTACCCGATGGTGCTGTCGGTAGTGGCGTTCGGGGACGCCGATTGGAGGATTGCCCGATGAACTTGTTCCGGATCGAGATGCTGCCTGCTGAGGAGGGCGACGCCCTCTGGATCGAATACGGCGACCCGGGCAAACCCCGGCGGATGCTGATCGATGCAGGTGTGTTCGGAACGTACGATGCCGTCAAAGCCAGGATCGATGCAATCGACGGCAGGCGGCGTATCGAGCTGATGGTGGTGACACACATCGACAACGACCATATCGACGCCATGGTGAAGCTTCTGGGTGGAGATCTCGGGATCCAGGTCGGCGACTTCTGGTTCAACGCCTGGGACCAGATCCGGGAGGACACCCTCGGTGCGAAACAGGGAGAGATGCTGTCCGATCGAATCGCCGAGCAAGGCTTTCGCCACAATCGCAAGACGAAGGGAGGGCCCATCGGCATTCCTTCTGACGAACACGAGCGGCTGCCCGCTTTCGCCCTGCCCGGCGGGATGAGAATCACGGTCCTCGGGCCGACCCGTGCCGATCTGACTGCGCTTCGCAAGGCGTGGAAGCAGACGATCGAAGACGCCGGCCTCGAGCCCGGCGGCGAGTTCACCGGGGCGAAACTCGCCCAGGAATCTCCCAAGTACCAGAAGGACAGGCTCGGGAGCCGCCCCCCGAACCTCGAGCGGTGGGCCAACCGGGCGTTTGCTGAGGACGGCAGCAAGCCCAACGCCAGCAGCATCAGCTTCCTGGCCGAATACGGCAACCGCCGCGTGCTGTTCACGGGTGACGCCCGGAGTAATTCACTGGTCGAAGGACTCGACCGGCTGATAGAGGAACGGGCGCTCCAGAAGCTCGAGATCGACGCCTTGAAGGTGCCCCACCACGGCAGCAAGCACAACGTCTCCAACGAGTTGATGCAGAGGCTCGACTGCCGGCATTTCCTGATTTCCTCCAGTGGCAACCGCTTTCATCATCCCGACGACGACGCGGTGGCCAGGCTCATCTTCCACAGCGACCACCCGACCCTCCATTTCAACTACCGATCCTCCGACAACGAGGATTGGGACCGGCCCAACTGGAAGAGCGAGCTCGGCTACGAAGCGGTCTACCCGCCGGCCGGCCAACCGGGACTCGTTGTCGAGTTCGAAGTAGACGAAGGATCGATCTGAACGGTTCTGGAGAATGCCGATGCGGCCGACATCTTCAGCCTCTTTCCTCACTCTGGGGGACTGGATCGGATAGCATCCGTCCGCTGGCCTGGTAATGAACTTTGGTGGCGCTTTGGTGCTCCGTCGGACACTGTGGGTGACATCCCTAGAAGGAGACGCAAGATGCGCAGAATCGTGATTGCTATCGCCTCGGCGGCCCTGATGCTCTCAGCGTGTGGCAACGCGGCTGAGAATCTCACCGAACGGATCGTGGAGAGCGAATCCGGCGGCGACATCGAGATCAGCGACGATTCGATCGTCTTCCAGTCCGACGACGGCGATGCGACCATGACGGTCACCGGCGACGATGAAGGCGTCTCGATCATCGGCACCGACGAATCCGGCGAGGACATCACTATTCAGATGGGCGGCACCCAAGTCCCGGACGACTTCCCGATGCCGATCTTCAACCCGAGCGAGGTGACAAACGTCTCATCGTTCGAGATGGCAAGCGGATCGTCGTACAGCGTCACCCTCGAGATCGATCCCGGCGACGCGGCGGATGCCATCGCCTTCTACAAGGACTGGATCGAGGGAGAGTCGATGTCGATGACCTCTTCGAATGAGATGGTGATCGGCGAAGGCGAAGAAGCTACCGCCATCGTGCAGGTCGCCGAGTACGGGGACTACTCGGAGGTGGTCATGACCTGGACTCC
Organism: Acidimicrobiia bacterium; assembly: GCA_029210695.1. Taxonomy (NCBI): domain Bacteria; kingdom Bacillati; phylum Actinomycetota; class Acidimicrobiia; species Acidimicrobiia bacterium. The sequence goes on along the minus strand of JARGFH010000072.1, from coordinate 5,671 downwards.
GAACTCCTAGACACCCACTGACGGCGCGAACATCTGCACGCCGGGCCGCCTTCTCGTGTAGCCGGCCCGGCCGGGTCTGCGACGGAGTGCATAGTGAGGGAGGCGGGTGACTAGGTCGGGCTCACGGTTGGGGCCTCCAGATTCGCCCGCGAATGGTGGCGCCGGGAATCCCGATCAACTGCTCCTCGAAACCGATCCCATCACCAGTGGGGTTCATGTGGGTGACGAACCCGTTCGGCTGGCTAGCCATCCAGTGCGGCAACCACACCAACGCAGCCACGGCGGTGGATCCAAGAAAGTCATCCGTGTAGGTGCCAGCCTCGACGCACGGATATGAGCTGGGATAGGTCGTCTGGACGCTCAGGTCGAACCCGACCGGAGCGAACTCCACCGTCCACGGGGCGTTGATGTTGGGACGCTCGGTCACTGCTCCGGTGACCATCACCTGATAGTCGGCTAGCACAGAATACGGCGGCCAATAGACGGCGTCGTTCACCTCGCAGCGCGCCTCGCCGCCCCCCTCGACCCTCCCCGTGCCTGCTCCGATCAACGCATCGAAATCGGGCTCGACGAAGAATTCGCCGGAGGATTCGGCCGTGACGAGGCTGTGGCCGTCGTCGAACGTGATGGTGGTCGCGAACTGCCACATGGCCTCAGTGGCGATCGACGTCTCCGCGGATGCCTTCACTGTGCCGACCGTGCCCTTGGCTTCCACTTTGGCCCAGATGGTTGCTCGACAGGCCTTGTCTCCTGCGGTGAAAGTTGTGGCCCAGATGGTCCCCTCAACCTGACCGGTGGGCGGTTCCCAGGTTCCGCACTCGTTCTTGACCTCGATAACTTCAGGTGACTCGGCCGGCCCGCCGGCTAGATCGGTGATCTCAATCGTGAAGTCCTGAGAAGCGCCGACGTCGACCACGGCCCGTTCTGGGTCGAACTCGGCGCAGATGCCGGCCTTGGCCAGCGGCTCGACCATCTCGGACCATCGGTCGACGGCTGCTTGGGCTGCGGCGCCGGCGGATTCTCCAGTCGCTTCCAGGCCGGCCAGACGGCGGCCGTTTTCTATGTCGTACAGGGTGGCAGTGAAGAACCAGGACTCGCCAGCCTGAACGTTGTCTAGTTCCAGCAGAAACTCAGTGCCCAGAGCTCCGCCTATGTCGATCGACAAATCCTCATCGGAGCCGAAGAGCTGTCGGGCTGCTTCCAGGTCCATCATGACCCGGATGTCATCGGCGGTGATGATTCCCAGCCGCGGTAGTTCAGGCATGAGCATTGTCGCCCAATGCCCCATGAGAAGCTCAATGTTCCCTACGTCTTCTCCTACCGGACTGTTGATGAAGAGTTTCTGACACTCCTCCCCGGACCGGATTCCTCCACCGACCTGCATGGCGCCGGCCGCCACGTGGATCGGAGCCGAGAGCAGGCCTCCCGATGTGGCCATCATGGGCGGGATGGGCAGCGCCCCGGTGAGCGAGAACACCGCGCAAGTGAACTGAATGTCGAGGTTGATGGTGCCCAGCGAACCTTCGATAGTGCCTGTGAACGCCCCTCCGATAGCATCTAGTCCGTCGATGCGACCCACCTCGATTTCACCCGACACAGTTCCTTCGGATACGTCGTCGGCGAAGATGTCGTTGAGTAGCAGCGCACCTTCGTGCAGCCCCGTGTCGACCGGCGGACCGAGCGTCAGGGTGTAGTACCACGGATCGGCCGAACTGGCACCGAAGGTGACCTCGAGCGCCCCGTCCGATACCGAGCAGTCGGTGTACCCCTCCTGCTCGAAAGAGAGGTCACCGGTGGCCGTCGTCGAGTATGTCCACAAGTCGTCGGCCGTAAGGCCGCCGAGATAGTCGCCGGTGTCGGGTCCTGAATCCACCGCAGCTGTGAGGTCGGAGACGTCGACGTAGGCGCCGCACGCCGCTTTGACCAGCTGGGGCGAGCCGGCCGGGACGGTGCCGTCGTCGAGGATCGCCGAGATGAAGGCCGAACCGGGTAGAAGGTCGAGCTGGAAACGGCCGTCGTCGGTGCGAGTTCTCAGCGGGTATGGAGATCCGGCGGTGTGGACGGTCACCACGCCCGGGACGCCGAGGTCACCGGTGATTCCGCTCGGCTCGTCGCAGCTCCGTATGCGGAGGTCGCCGGACGCCACCCGGGGCTCCTCCTCGGCGTACTGATCGGCCAGGATGTCCGGGCGATCGGCCACTACCCGCACCGACCCCTCGAACCCGGCGGGAAGGCTGAGAACATGTCGTCCCTCGGCCAGTCCGGTTGCCCCGGATCCCGCCGGCACCGGAGCCAGCCCCAGCAGCAAGTGTGGGATGAGCCGCTGCACCGAGCCATCACCCGACCGGAGTTCGATGGCAGCCACCATGCCGGTGTCGATCCCGTGGACGAGTACCTCGATCTCGGGAGACTCGCCCGGCCGCACGTACCCTGCACCCAGCACGGCCAGGCCGGGAGCATCCATAACGGTTATCGACCCCCAGGCCTCCCCGTCACCAAGACGCATTCCGTATCGCCCGGGATTCGATCCGGCCGGAATCGCAAGCGAGGCCGACCCCGCCTCCATCCGGGCCGTCGACAGATCGCCATCCGGGCCGATGAGGAAGACGTCGCCATTCAGACGGGCATCGCCGGTGACGGCCACGCTGTTTCCCGACTCTGCCAACTCTGTTGTAGAGCTCAGGATGGGGAGCACGGGGATCTCGCCCCCAGAGCCTTCGGGGTCCGGCGGGGGGTCCTCACCTGTCTGCGGAGGATTGTCGACGGAGGTGCCGGCGGGTGTACCGCGGTCGACCGTAGTTGGTGACGACTGGGATCCGCCGGTGCAGGCAGACGCCGCCAGAGCCAGCACCAAACAGATCACGACGCGGTTCGATTTCACGATGAGCTCCTCCATCCTCGATGGTCTCATAGTCCGGTGGGCCGCCAAACTACCGCCAAAGCCGGCTGCGGAGCGTCGATTCACCTGCCGTCCGGCCGGGACCTACAAACCCAGCGAGCGGCCGATGAGCTCTTTCATGATCTCGGTGGTTCCGCCGTAGATCGTTTGCACCCGGCTGTCTGCGAACATCCCGGAGATCGGATACTCCTTCATGTAGCCGTAGCCGCCGTGGAGCTGCAGGCAGCGATCCATCACCTTGACCTGGAGTTCTGTGGTCCACCACTTCGCCATTGCCGCCACATCCGGCGAGAGGGTACCGGCGTTGAGTTCGGTGATGCAGCGGTCGACGAATACCTGGGCGATCTCGGCTTCCGTGGCGATCTCGGCCATCGTGAACCGGTTGTGCTGGAACGTCCCGATCGGCCGGCCGAAGGCGGTCCGTTCCTTGACGTAGTCCATGGTCACTTCGAACGCCCGGCGCACCGCAGCGGCAGCCATGACGGCGATGACCAGCCGCTCCTGCGGCAGATTCTGCACGAGGGAGAAGAAGGCCGATCCTTCCATTCCCAGCAGATTGCCGGCCGGCACCCGGACGTCGCTGAAGAAGAGCTCGGAGGTGTCCTGGGCCTTGAGGCCGAGCTTGTCGAGGTTGCGACCCCGCTCTAAGCCGTCCATAGCGCGCTCGACCACCAGCAGACTGAGCCCGCGATGCGGGTCGTCCGACGTGCGGGCCACCACGATCACCAGATCGGCCAGCTGGCCGTTGGTGATGAACGTCTTCGCCCCGTTCAGGAGATAGCCGTCACCCTCCTTGACCGCCCTGGTGCGGATGGCGGCCAGGTCGCTGCCGGTGCCCGGCTCCGTCATGGCGATGGCCCCGATGGTGGTTCCGGCCACCATGGAGGGCAGCCAGCGCTGCTTCTGCTCGTCGGTGCCGAGCGCGGTCAGGTACGGCACGACGATGTCGCTGTGCACGCTGAAGCCCGGGCCGCTGGCCCGGACCCGGGTCTGCTCCTCGATGAGGATGGCCGGGAAGCGAAAATCGTTGACCCCCGGTCCTCCGAACTCCTCGGGCACAGAGTGGGCGAGATGGCCCTGGGCGCCGGCCTTCTCCCACAGCGCTCGCGGTACGACACCGGCCTCTTCCCAGGCGTCGTGGAACGGCGCTACCTCTTTCTCGAAGAATTCCCTGGCGGCAGATCGGTAGAGGTCGTGCTCTTCGGTGAAGATCGTGCGAGTCAGCATCCTTCGATCATCGCAGATCCGGTGGCGGCCGGTTCATGCTTCCAGCGTCGTTCGTCAGGCGATGACCGGTTTCACGCCTGCGGCAGAAATGGGGTGCTTGCTGGGGTTTCTCCGACATGGTGTCGACCTGCCCCTTCGCCGGCCTTCCAGGTACTGGCGGCCGGACCCATGAATATTCACAAAACCGCATGTCAGAGGTGGTTTCTTCCTTTTCCGACAAAGGGTCGAATGGCCCTACGCGGCGAGCGCGGTCATAGTCGAGAATCAATGATGACTTCGGATATATGACGCGCAGGGGAGAAGATACAAATGCGCCTAACAAGCGGGTATCCCGCAATAAGCCCGAGATTGACCGTGATTGTGCTCGTGATGGGCATGATCCTGGCCGCCTGTGCTGGTGCAGCCGGTGAAGCCGGTCCTGCTGGTCCTGCCGGTCCTGCTGGTCCTGCCGGTCCTGCCGGTGCCGACGGCGCCGATGGTACCGCGGCCAGTGCGACCGATTTGACCTGTACGGAGTGCCACAACGACACCACGTTGCTCACCGGCAAGCAGACTGCCTGGGCAGACTCACTGCACGGAACCGGTGAGGCGTACGTGCGCGGCACCAGCGCCAGCTGCGCCGGATGTCACTCCGGTGGAGCTTTCATCGCCATGGTGGCGGCGGGCCAGAATCCTTCAACGGTTGAGGTTGGCGACGCCAACCCGACCCGTCAGGATTGCCGCACCTGCCACGAGATCCACACCAGCTACACGGGTGCCGACTGGGCGCTGAGGACGACGGATCCCATTGAACTCTATGCCTTTGAAGGTGTCACGTTTGACGGTGGTCAGGGCAACTTGTGTGTCAACTGCCACCAGCCGCGTCGCCAGATCGACGAAGCAGTCGACGGGATGATCGAAGTAACCAGCACGCACTGGGGACCCCACCACGGGCCACAGAGCGCAATGTTGCTTGGTCTTGCCGGAGCGGACTCCGATGGGCTGACGCTCGTGGGAAGCGCCGCCGGGCACGCCACCCTGGTGGCCGACACCTGCGTGACCTGCCACGTTGGCGACAGCGCCAACCACGGCTTCGAGCCGGACGTTGCGGTCTGCCAGGAATGCCACTCCGGTGCCGAGAACTTCGATATCAACGGCGTCCAGACCGAGGTGCAAGAGTTGCTCGACACTCTCGAAGCAGCCCTGATCGCCAAGGGCTGGCTCGACGATGAAGGGCATCCGACGGTCGCGGCCATCCCAGCGGGGGAAGCCGCCGCACTGTGGAACTGGATCTATGTCGCCCACGAAGACAAGAGCCTGGGTGTCCACAACCCTGGATACACCAAGCTGCTGCTCGAAGAAGGAATCGCCACCCTGGGCGGATAGTTCCCGAAGCGAAACCGAAGCAATACCAAAGCGGGGCTGCCGGACGGCAGCCCCGCTTCTCGTTGGCCTGCTTCGTGGTGCCCGCGTTCTCGGGTCTCAGATCCCGGCTAGACACCCCAGGGTTGTATCTTGTCAAGCGGCGGCTTTGTCTCGTGTTGTCTGGCGGTGGGCCCAGGCGGT
>JARGFH010000071.1 GCA_029210695.1 Acidimicrobiia bacterium | reverse complement strand
TCCGTTCGGCCACAATAAGTACTACTCAGACTTGGCGCTGCTGAATGAATCCTGGCATCGGGTGCGTGAAAACACCGACCAGGAAGCCATTGTCAATGAGAGCAAGGTGGTCCCGAGAACGCTTCCTGAGTACCAGTCACTGATGGGAGCCTGTTTCGCCGAACTGTATCGAGTGCTGAAACCCGGGCGGTGGATGACGGTCGAGTTCTCAAACTCCCAATCCGCTGTGTGGCTTGCCATTCAAGAGTCGTTGTCGAATGTGGGGTTCGTGGTCGCAGACACCCGGATATTTGATAAGAAACAAGGAACCTTTCAGCAGCTAGTAGCGAAGAATGCTGTGAAGCGGGACTTGATTATTTCTGCCTACAAGCCGTCATCGGAGACCGAAGAGCGGTTTTCTTTGGTGGCGGGCACAGTGGATGGTGCGTGGGAGTTTGTTCGGGAGCATTTGTCGCACCTTGCAGTGTCTGAGGGTGTGCGTGGTGAGGTGCGGGTGGTTCGGGAGCGTATGGCTGATCGGCTCTATGACCGGATGGTGGCTTATCACGTGCATCGGGGGGTGACGGTTCCCTTGACCGCAGCCGAGTTCTACTCAGGGTTGGAGCAGCGGTTCCCTGTCCGGGATGACATGTACTTCCTCTCCGAACAGGTTGAGGGGTATGAACGGCATCGGATGACGGTCAAGGACCTGATTCAGGCCGAGCTGTTTATCACGAATGAGCAGTCGGCGGTGCAGTGGCTGCGGCAGCTGTTAAAGCGTAAGCCTCGTCCGTATGCGGAGATTCAGCCGGTGTTCTTTGGTGAGTTGCAGGCGGGTCTGCCGGAGTGGGAGGCGCTACCTGAGTTGAGGGCCCTTTTGGACGAGTCGTTTCTGCAGGATGGTGCGGGGCGGTGGTATGTGCCGGATCCGAAGAAGTCGGAGGATTTGGAGAAGTTGCGTACTCGTTCGTTGCTGAAGGAGTTTGAGGCGTATCGGGAGGGGAAGGGCCGGTTGGATCGGTTCCGGTCCGAGGCGGTGCGGGCCGGGTTCAAGGAGGCGTGGGCTCGTCGGGACTTCGCGATCATCGTCGCCGTGGGCAAGCGTCTGCCCGACGACGCGTTTGTCGAGGACGAGGCGCTTCTCTACTACTACGACAACGCCCGCCGCCTCGCACCGTCATGATCAGCGCCGAGCCTGGTGGATGGGCGTATTGGCCTACTGCCAAGCAGACCGTCCGGATCCTCTCTTCGACTGAGCTTTGGGGGCGCCAGTCGGTCGAAGCACTGACAGCTGACGGAGCGCCGCAGTGGATACCCGTCGAAGAGCTGCTCGATCCGGGACGGCGCGATTGGTCGACCGACGAGGTCGCTTGGCGATCTGCGGCCGCACGAGCCGGGCACCTCATGGCTCGGGGTGAGCCGGTGGCTCTCGCCCGGGGTCTGCTTGACCCGCTTCCACACCAGTTGGCTGTTCTCGACCGAGCACTCTCGGTTGATCCGATCCGCCTGCTGCTGGCCGATGAAGTAGGGCTCGGGAAGACCATCGAGGCTGGGCTCATCTACACGGAACTCAAAGCCCGACGCCGGGTCAATCGGGTGCTGGTGGTGGCCCCGAAAGGCGTGCAACTCCAATGGGTAGCGGAGATGCGAGACCGTTTCGGCGAGGAGTTCGCCCTCGTCGGGCCATCGGGCGTACCAGTCGATGTTGGTATCAACCCGTGGAGAGCTTTTGATCGGGTGGTCTGCTCCATCGATTCGGTGAAGCCGCTCGGGTACCGGCCCGGAGTGGATCCGGCGGAGATTGATCGTCGTAATGAAGAGCGATTCGAACGCCTCGTCGACGCCGAATGGGACCTCGTGATCATCGATGAAGCCCATCATGCGGCCGGTGCCACCCCAGGAGTGGCTCGTCACGAGCTGGCGAGTGTTCTTTCACAGCGATGCCGGCATCTGCTGTTGCTGTCGGCCACCCCGCACTCGGGAAAATCCGATGCGTTCGCACGGCTGCTGAGCTTGGTCGACAAGCGGTTCCTTGATGCGATCCCGTTGACCACGGCGACCGTCGGCCCCTACCTGGTTCGATCAGAGAAGCGGTCGGCAGTCGATCAGTCGGGGCGACCCCTGTTCCTACCCCGAACCACGTCTCTCGAGCAGGTGCCGTATGGCGACCGACAGGTCGAACGGCGCCTATACGAAGCCGTCACCGAATACGTTCGTCACGGCTACGAGGCGGCAACGAGGGAAGGTGGCGGCGGGGCCATCCTTCTCCTCCTACTCATGCAGCGCCTGGCATCTTCAAGCACGGCCGCAGTGCACGACGCGCTCGAACGCCGACTAGCAGCCATGGTGTTCGAGGCCCAACTCCGGTTCTTCCCGGAAGGATCCGAAGTATGGGGCGACCTGACCGGTGAAGAACAAGTCGCCGCATTGGAACAGGCGAAAGGTGCGGCCTGGGGAAATGAACGAGCCGAGGTCGAGATCCTCATCGACCTCGCACGGCGGGCGATTGCCGAAGGCCCCGACGCGAAGGCGCGGCACCTCCTCGATTTGCTGCGCACTCTGCAACGCGACGAATCCGACCCATCGCTCAAACTCGTTGTGTTCACGCAGTTCGTGGCGACGCAAGACATGCTTCTCGATCTCCTCGATCAGGCTGGTGTCGCCGCAGCGTCCATTCACGGGGGACTTGATCTTGAAGAGCGACGGATCGCCCAAGAGGAGTTTCGAACCGATGCCCGGGTTCTGGTGTCGACCGACGCCGGCGGCGAGGGCATCAACCTTCAGTTCGCCCATGTGGTTGTCAACTACGACCTGCCGTGGAATCCGATGAGAGTGGAACAGCGGATCGGCCGGGTGGACCGGATCGGCCAGAAACACGCCGTACGAGCGTTCAACCTGGTCATGGAAAACTCGATAGACGAGCGAGTGTTGACGATCTTTGAGAAGAAGCTGGCCACGATTCTTGCTCAGCTCGGAGTCGACAAACGAGACGACATACTGGAGACGGTTGGATCCAATCGGTCGCTTGAGCAGCTGTTTGTGGCTGCGATCACAGATCCCGACCAACTCGACACCGAAACCGACGAGATGGAGGAACAGGCTCGATTGGCGATTGAGGGCGAGGAGACATTCCGCAGCCTGGTGGCCGGTCAAACTCTTCCGACGCCAAAACGGTCGGACGCAGCGCAGTGGGCTGAGCTGGCCTACGTTCGATACGAAGAGTGGAGCGGGCGGCGAGCCGACGGCATCGGGCAGATCCTCGACGAAATGTCGGAGAGCCCGCACGTAGAAGCGGTGCCGGTTGTGGCCGGGGATACGCGGGGCATCTGGAGTCTGTGGGAGGTCAAACCCGACGGGTCCGGCCCGGATCGAGACTTCGTGGCGCTGTATCTGACAGAGGACGGATCCGTGCGACCCGACCTGGCTGAGCGAATGTGGATACAGCTCGCCGAACGTCAAATACCATTCAACGGCACGGCTGTTCTGGATCAGACACTGCGCATGGAACTTGAGATGAAGGGCCGGGACTTCGCCTACCGGGCATGCCAAGACTTGCGCCCCGATGGTGGTTGGCGCGCCCCGGTCGTGACTCCGCGAATGATCGTCAAGGTGACGACGTGAGGAAGTGGGTGACGAGTCGGCTTGGCGCCGTGCTTGGCGGGGTGGCGTCGATTCGTATCGTGCTCGACCCGGATCGGGTGCTTGGTGAGGCCGATCTGGTTGACCTGGCGGATGTTGGGGATGTCGTCGTCATATCTGACTGGCTTGAGATGCGCCGGTCGTACGAGATCGAAGGTCGCCACCGACCGCTAGATGATCGTCCGCTCGTAATGGTGGTCCAGTCTGATGATTTCCGAGAGCCTCGACAGCTGCCTTTCGACATCGAGCAGCGGGCAGACGTAGGACGGGTGCGGCTGGCTATGGCTGATCCGGTCCGATCGGTCGTGTTGGCGCTTCCAGAGGAGGTTCAGGATGTCGCGGTAGCGGCCGCCGGTGGTGCCGATCCATTGGGACGGGTGTTGGAGGCGGTTTGGGGTGTCCGGCTTCCGCCAGGCGGCGGATCGGTAGTCGCTGAGCTCGATGCGGTCGTTCGGCTGCGTACCGATCCGACCGTTCCGACCGAGTTGTGGCCGGTGATAGCCGATCGTTTGCGCGATCCGTTGGCGGCTGGCCTAGCGCTCGACCCGCCCGATGTCTCTCAACTGCAAACAGCCTGGGAAGCGTGGGTTGCCGGCGGACCGGACTCGGAATGGGCTGAGCTGTTTGAGCGGATCGGACCGCGCATTGCTGCGCTGTTTCACATCGGCATGCTCTCGCCGGTGTTGGCGGAGCGGTCGATTCCGGCGTGGGCAGTTGCTGGCGTGAGCCATCCAGGGTGGCCATCTGTGGCTGAGTCGCTGCTGGCGAGTCCGCCGATGGAAGGCGCACCCGTCGATCTCGCCGGATGGCTGCGCCTGGCTGAGTGGTGGGGTGAGGTTCGTTTGGCGATCTCACTGGGTGCCCCCGACACCGCCGATCTGTCAGGGGCGTCCTGGGCGGCATGGCAACCGTGGGACGACGCATTCCGTGAGTTCCTTCACAACGCTTTCGGGAAGTTGCTCACCAGCTCGGCGGGCCGGCCGCAGACGATCAACAAGATCGCACCCTATCTGGCCCGGCGTCTGCGAGATGGCCACGCCAAGCGGGTCATGCTTGTCGTCTTCGATGGGATGGGCTTCTCGAGCTGGTCGTTGCTGAGGCGAGAAGCGGGCCTCAAGGTCGTCGATGCCTCCGGAGTGCTGGCGATGGCCCCGAGTCTCACGCCGATTTCCCGTCAGGCGATCTTCGCCGGTGCGTTGCCGCTTACCTTCTCTGATTGTTTCGGAGATACGAAGAAAGAGGGCGCCATGTGGCGGCACTTTTGGGAGAACGAGGGCGTTTCTGTCACATCCGTCGGGTATAAGAATATTGAGGGCATCCAGGCGATCGAGGTGCCGCGCTTTCCCACCGAGCAAGTAGTGGGAGTTGTTGTGAGAGCGATAGATGAATTGATGCACACATCCGAGATGCTGGGCGAGGCCCAGTTCGCTGCCAACGTTCAGACTTGGCTGAAGCACGGTTTCGTCCGGGAGCTGGTCGAAGGGGCGTCCGGAGACGGCTTCGAGGTCTGGTTCACCGCCGACCACGGAGGCGTTGAGGTGGTTCCGTCCGGCCGCCCGATGGAAGGTCTCGCCGTGGACCTGGTCGGAACTCGAGTTCGGCTGTATCCAACCGAGGCTTTGCGGGAGCAGTCGAAAGCCGAAGGCGACATGTGGGACCCTCCGGGCATGCCCGCCGGAAGTCATTTTGCATTATTCCCTTGGGGAAGGGATGGCATGCGCCATGGTGTGAGGGTGACCCACGGCGGTTTGAGCTTCGACGAGATGATCGTTCCGTTCGTGAGGGTCGAACCATGAGTAACCGAAGTCTCCCCGATCGTGCGGTAACTCCCGAGTGGATGAGCACGGCGCTGCGGATCGCTCGCATGGACAAGCCATGGATCGAGGCAAGGCGGCTGCTGGAGATAGCCTTGCGAGACGAAGTCGAAAGCGAAACTGGCCGTTCAAAAACAGCGACGTTGTTGGCTCACTGCTGGCTCCGGCCGTCCAAGGGGGCGGAGCCGCTCGTTGACTGGGCGACCGAACACGCGGATGGCGATGTGCGGGTGTGGCAGCTGGGCGTCTTGATTGCTAATTACTCGTTCTTTGGTGAACTCTGCGGTGAGATTGGCCGCCGGATTGGCCTTTCGCACGAGATCGACACAAGCCAGCTCCGCACAGCCATGAAGGGCAAGTGGGGCGATCGGAATGCCGTCGACGTCGCCACGCAGAGCAGCATCCGGACGCTGCGCTCCTTTGGTGTGATCCACGGTGAGGAGGGCGACTCGGCCAGTAAGCCCGGCGACCAGATACGGGTTGAACCCGCGGTCTTTCCTTGGCTGGTTCATGCCCTGCTGGTCGGTCGTAACGCCATGGAAGTCGACCTTCGCGAGGCGCTTACCGCGCCGGAGCTATTCATGTTCGATCTGCCGACTGGTGTAGGCAATGGATACCCACACCTCGAGCATTTCACCGAGGGGAGCGGTCGGGTGGTCGTCGGAATCGTCAAGCAGCGGGCCCTACCTCAGACACCCACCAAACAGCTAGCGCTAGATGTGGACAACTCGAAGCAGCTTGACCTCGATTGTTAGGCGAGGGCAACGCTACCCAAAATCCGCATCCGCGGTCAGCTTGGTGGGGTGAGATCGATCCGGAGCTCCTGAACAAGCTTCTCGATCTCGTCGGCCGCCATGCCCTGCCCCAATAGATAGGCGACGAGGTCTTCCTGCCGGGGCTGGCCGAACACGAGGCGATAGAGGGTGAGCGCCTTCTTCAGATCCGCCAGGCGAGCGATCTCCCGGCTCATCGGCAGGCTGGGTACGTAACGGTCGATGGTGGCGCCGCCCTCGATTGGATATAGCCAGTAGGGGATGAGGTCGTTCTCTGAGGTTCGTCTTTGTTTGACAGCGGAGTCGAACGCCTGCGTCCACGGGTCCTTGGCGGCGCCCGAGAGAGCAGCCTTCCGCTGTTTTGCAGCCAGGTTCTTGCGGACCGCGTGACCTTTGTATCGATGGACGCGTCCTTCGCGTTGTTCGAGGTCGACCGGGTTGCCTGGGAGGTTCCAATGGACGACGGCGTGGCAGTAGAGGTGGAAGTCGAGGCCTTCCTGACCTATCGACGTGGTGGCGAGGACGAAGGGCCAGAAGGGTGAGTTGAAGGCGGCACGCACCGAAGAAGCTCTCTCGAGTTCTTTCTTGTCTTCGGTTTTCTCGTTGCCGAAGCGGAGGGCGAACCGGCTGCGGAATCGGTAATCCCCTCCCCTGTTTTCGCCGGGGACCACGTCGCGGGCCACGTAGCCGACGGTGCGGAGGCCGATGGCTTCCCGGCAGGCTGCGGCGATCTCCTCGGCGGCGTCGGCCCGGTTGCCGTCGACCCTGCCGAGCCAGTCACTGAGGACGTGGACGTATTCGTCCATGATTGCCTGCAGGTTGCCGTTGAGGCAGTAGCGGTTTACCTGGCGCCAGTAGGGAAGGTTGTTGCGGATCATGGTCTGAACGTCGGAGAGGTTGAAGAGGTTGCGGACCGCCCAGGCGATAGAGGCGGCGCCGTTGCGGATGGCTGTGTCTTCGAGGAGGCTGTCGCTGTTGGGTCCGCGGGTGAGGGAGCGGAGGGCGACGTTGCCTGGTGCGGCCAGTGCCAGTTCGGCGAGTACCGCCGGGAGGTCGTCGGGGGTGCGGCCGAGTGGGCGGATTTCTCGTCCGGTTCTGTCGTGAGTTTGGCCACGGATCAGGGAGCAGGCGTAGTCGAGGAAGTCGGCGAACGTGGTGCCTTCGGGTGTATCTGACTCGAGGTCGGGCTCATCTTCATCCTGGCTGTTGGTGCTAATCCACAGGCTGGCCATGCGATCCTGCCCGAACCAGCCTTCGATGAGTCCGGCTTTCTGGTCGAGGAGGAGGGGTGCAGCCCAGTACCAGCGTTGATCGATGGGCCCGTCCTTGGGGGCGGTGCGCGTGAGCGGGCGCAGTTGTTGGGTAATGCGTCGTTCGACAGGGTCAAGCATCTCCTCGACCGGGACTGGCAGGCTGCCGGCTCGCTTTTTGGCGGCGAAGGTCAGCGGGTCGCCCAGGCGGGCCAGCGACGGGCTCGGGTAGAGCAGTGCGAATGTGGACATGCCGCCGAACTGGCCGCGGCTGGTCTTGAACTGGAGTAGAGGTTTGATGCGGGTGCGAGCCTCGGGGGTGTTCTCGGCTGGCTCGCCGGCGCCGTTCATCATGTGACGCTCGGCGTCATAACTGACGAGTGAGGCGATCACTTTGGGAACGACATTCCAGGCTGAGAAGACGAGGCGTTTGGTGAAGTTGGCGAGTCGGGGGTCGTTGAAAGGTGGGCCGGGTGCGTAATACGGCAGTGCGGGTGGCATCCACAGCAGCTGCCATGCTCCGACCCCGGTCGTGGCGTCGAGGAGGCCGCGCAGACGAGCGTTCTCCGGGTCGATTCGCTGATATGCCTGGTACTGGTCCCACGGCACCAGGCCGGCTTCTTCATCGAGGAGTGGGCGAATGGAACGCCAGGTGCGGCTGCGTTTGTCGAGGCCGGCCTGGTTGAACTCACGAATGAGCTTGTAGCCGTCCATGAAGTTGAGGAGATAGGGCGCCGATTTCCAGTACTCGACGGCGCTACCGGCCCCGAGCGCCCGCGAGATCCGGGTGGTAGCCAGGAAGGCTTTGAGATCCTGAGGTTCGAGATGGATGCCCGTGTTGGTTTGCTCCTGCAGCATGCCGCGGCGATCGGCCGAGACCGCCAGGCGTTCGGTTCTGGCCATCACCTTGCGGAGATGGGCCTCGATCTGCAACTTGGCTTCGATGGCTTGCCGCCGGCCATCCTGACCCCGTTCGAATAGCGCTCGACGGAACTGTTCCAGATGCCGGGCAAACTCCCCGACCTCACCGTTCATCAAGAACCGGGCGGTCCGCAGGAAGTCCCGATAGTGGTCGTCGTCACGGTCGTCTGACAGCGAGTACATCTTGTAGGGGGTAGCTGACAGCAGCAGGACCCGGACTTTGCCGTACTCGAAGAGATCGCGTGCCAGCTCTCCCGCTTCGTTGGTTGGTTCGAGCAGGTTCCGGAACCGTTGGAACTCGTCGAGGATGACCAGGTCTGGTTTCAGTGAGTCCAGACAGACCTTGGCGAGTAGCTGCCGCAGTTCGCCGATGAGGGCGTTTCGATCGTGGTAATCCTGGTCGGGTCGGTGTTTCTTCCCGTACCTGAATCGAACCGAAAGCTCATCAAACCGGTCACGCAGCCCCGGCCGACCCGCCCGCCGTTCCTTGGCGTCGTGCCGTTGCAGGGCCCTTTCGAAGCTGGCGGCGATCTTGGGGTCGATGTGACGACGATGGACAAACCCGATGTACCACTCGAAGTCGCTCAGCTTGCTCACCCATCCCTTGAGGATCCGGCGGCCGCCGCTCGTGTTCAACGGCTTCTTGCCCCACGCCTCGGTGAGCAGCACATGCAGAAGGGCTCGCTCGGTGGCCGTGCCCATGCTGGACCGCAGGTTGAAGGAGGTGTTGGGGGTGAAGGCTACGAAGTTGATCTGGCTGCCACTCGAGCGTTTCAACTCGAGCGGCAGAAGCGTAAGGCGGGTTGCCTTCGTGTAGGCGGAGGAGCCAGGGAGGGCGAGTCGCCGGATGTTCTGGGCGGCGATGTCGGAGTTGGAGCAGACGTAGACGACGTCGATGCGGCGTTTGCCTCTGGTTCGCTGGAGATGCTCGACCGTTTTGGCGACCAGTCCTCGGGCCACCAGTGTCTTGCCGAGACCGACCTCGTCGGCAACCAGGAAGCGCATGGCCGGGTCGTTGTCGTCATGCATGCGCTCGAATACGTAGTCGACCGTGTTGCGTTGGAAGTCTTTGAGGCCGGCCAGTACTTCGGTTGCGTCGTAGGGGTTCTTCATTGCTGCAGTTCCTGTCGGGCAGCCCAGATCGGTGACCAGGCGTCTTCGAACCCGTCGGGCAGGAGTTGCCGCCCTTCCTCGGTCTTCGCGAGGTCTTCTACCAGCCGGGCGATCGGATCGAGGCGATCGGGGTTGTTGGCAAGCGTGTCGAGCATCGTTTCGAGCAGCGGGACATCGACACGTTGATGGGAGCTTTCACCCGGGCCGCTTCGATTGCCTCCGGCGAGCAGCTGCGAGATCGCCCCGAGGTGTGCGTCGGGGTCGGCCAGCAGGAACAGCAGATAGCGGAGCACCTTGCCTTTGTCGTCGAGCATGCTGGACAAGATCCGCTGCGGACGATCTTCCGGCGCACCTTCGAGAGTGGCGTTCACCACAAACTGGACCCGGCCGGTCTTGCCATCGTGGGAGGCCTCAAGTTGGAAGGCGATGAATGAAGTTATGGCTTCGAACGAAACTTGCGGGAAAGTGATGTCGAGATTGGCGTCGGGTTGAATCTGGTGCTGGTGTCCGGAGCCGAGGGTGATCGGCCAGCAGGAGAGAGTGGCGGGCTCGTCGGATGCGAGGAGTGGCTGCTCGGAGGTGATCAGGACGGAATAGACGCCACTGGCTTCAGAGGTTGTGACTGTTGCTTTGATCGGGACGGCCCCGGCGGCGTGACGCAGACGGTCGAGCGTTCGTTCAAGGTGAGCCGATGGCGATTCCGCGACAAGGGCGTTGTCGGGTGATTCGTAGGGTACGAGCAGGTTGATTAGTGATACCGGTTCGGTTTGATCCTCGTTCAGCACTGATTTCACGCCGAGTCGGGCCTTGCCGCCGGTGAGTTCAACCATGAACTCGACGTTGCGGCCGAAGCCGGCGTCTGTGGCGTTGGCCGACCCGGCGAGGACGCTGGCATGCCACCCCTTGTCAAGGACGAACACTTTGGCGTGGAGTCCCGACAGCTCGATGCCATCGGTTGAGTCGTCTTCAGGGGTGACCGGCGAGTCGAGCACGTAGACCTGTTCGAAAGAGGCGAGTGTTATGGGGTCGAGTTCGTCGAGGGCCTCTTGTCGTGAAATGAGCACGTGCCCGGAGCCTGAGCGGGTCACCTGCGCGAGGAGATTGGCGCTCAGGAAGGGGGAGATGACGAGGGCTCTCCGGTGTCCATCGACGAACGGTGATCGATGTGATCCGCCGAGGCCGAGCGGGATGAAGCGGATCTTGTTGCATCCGGTTGGCCGCTCAAACTCGACGTCGCGGAGCTGGGCGGCGAACTCGTCGATCGCTGCACGTTCTTCTAGCGGTAGAGGGCTGCCGGCCAGGCGGGGAAGGCGGCGGATGAAGTCGACGAGTGGCTTGTTCTGGAGGCGGGCTGCGGCGCGTCGGTCACCTGTGTCGGATCGTTGACCGTCGAGACGGACGACGGTGTCCCATGACTGGTCGAAGGTCAGGTTGCGGCTCAAGATGAGAAGGCGGTAGCGCATTGGTTCGCCGGGGTCGGTGAAGCGCAGTGCCCAGACTTTCGGGTGAAAGATGCCGCCGGCATGTGATGCGGTGACTCCGTGCACCGAGCCTTCGATCTGGGTGTAGATCCGTTGATAGGACTTGGGGACGGAAATGCGGCCGGCCTGGCAGAAGATGCTCATGTGGTTGGCGTGCCGGCGGGTGGCTTCGAGGAGGGCGATCGGGTCGAGTGCTCCGTCTTCGCTCATTTCGGCGTCGAACATGGCGAAGGCCAGTGGGGCGATGAGGAGTGCCTGGAGGTCGAGTGAGAAAGTGGTACCGATGGCGCGGTCGAGCCGGTAGCCGTCCGGTGGGCGGAGGGCGTCGAGCAGGAGGCTGCGCTCGGTGGGATCAAGCATCGTCGTCTCTGCCGAGTCCGGTGATGATGTCGTTGGAGATGCGCTGGGCAATCGGCCACCGATAGTTGAGTGGGGCTGTGCCGGCTGCCTCGTTCCACTTCTCGAGGGCACGCTGGTTCGTGAGACGGGCCTGTGATCCCTTCAGGGCGATCTCCCGGCGGAGAATCAACCGGCGGGCCGGGTCGTTGGTTGCCATCTTGGTCGGCTCGTCGAGGGCGTACCCGATCCATTTCGCTGTGAACCTCTTGGTACGGGTTCGGAGCCTGGGGTTGGCGTCTTGGACGATTCGCCAGAACCGATCCTTATCCCAGCGGTCGAGAGCCCGGCGATCCCGGCGAAGATCGGCAGCCCAGTCGTCGAGCCTCTCTGAGAACTTATCCTGGAGATCGTCTCGTTTGGAGCGTTCAGCCAGCATCAGGTTGTAGAGCAGGGGTGCGCCCTGGATTACTTCTGAGAAAAGCCGGGCATGGTCGAGCCACTCCTTCACCTGGTCCGGGAACGAAGCGACCTTCGGATGTTGCCAGGGGAAGTCGATGCCTGTGGGAGCATCGGCGGTGATGGTGTGTGCCAGCATCGAACCGGGGACCATGGTCAGGATACGTTCCCGCAAATAGGCCGCCTCGGCTCGGGTGAGGGCGAGTTCGGCACTCTCGAGAAGGTCGTCGGGCGGCTCCGGCAGGCCAGGATGCCACCAGCTTGGAGCTCGGTCGAGCGGTTCGCCGTCATCGGACTTGAGAACGTTGCGGTCGAGCCGGTTGATCCCATCGAATGAGCGGAAGTAGTCCTCGATCGAGCCGCTCATCTGCCGGATGCCGAGCGTCTTCAGGCCGCTCCAGTAGACACTGGAGGGGAGACGTTTCAGCTTGGACTTGGCCTGGATGCCGATGACTCCGGACGATTCGCCGCCTGCCTCCAACGCCCTGATCACGCCAATCTCCCGGTCTCGGGCCCTGCTGCGCGCTTGGCGGCTGGTGGTGCCCCAACGTTCAAGGTCCAGGAACACCCACGGAACGAGGAAGAAGTAGCGAGCGCGAGTTTGGATGGTGCTCGTCCCGGGGAACAGAAGCTCGGCGAAGGTGTCCCGGATTGCTCCGATGCCGAGCTCATCACGGGTGTCGGACTCGTTGAAGATGCCGATCACATCCAGGACGCGTTTGCGCTCTGCTTCAGAGAAATCAAGCCACGCTATCTGCGAGGCCACCCTGTCCTCCCCACTTCTGAATTCAGGCTGTGGGTCCCCTACTCGCTATGCGTGACTGTAGTGGTGGCGACTGACGGATTCCCCTGGTTGCAGGCTTCGGGCGTCAGTCGGATCGACTCATCTCTGCTGTCAGGCCATCCACCCATTGCGCCACGAGCCGGGCGCATTTCCTACATAGGCGTCGCCCTTCGAGCCGAGCGTGCGCCAGGTCGACTCGTTTGTCCTCGAGGCGCTCGAACGAAACCTCTCCACAAATGGAGCTCTTTCGGCCGAGATGAAACGTTGTGACACCCGGCGTCGCCCGAATGATGACATCCATCAGATGTGCCCTCTCGTATCGGTTGCGTCCATTCCAGTCGATTGCCGCTCCCCGTGTCGGTTGATGATCCGGTCATCGACCTGATTGCCAAACGCCGCGGTGCCGGTTCGCTTGTACGGGAAACGCCAGAAAGGCCGACCGGTCCAGATAGTGTCACTCTGGTCGTTCATAGTGGACGCATCACACGGGGAGTGCTTTGGTCCAGGAACAATCCGACGCCTTCGACATCGCACTAGGCCACCTGCAGAGCCTTGCGGGGCCTGGTGCGGGATTCCACGACGACCAGTTTGAGGCGATAGAGGCTCTCGTTGAGCGACGCGAACGGCTGCTTCTGGTGAAGCGGACCGGATGGGGCAAGAGTGGCGTGTACTTCATCGCCACCCGGATGTTGCGCGACGCGGGCGGAGGTCCGACGCTGCTCGTCTCTCCCCTGCTGGCGCTGATGCGCGACCAGATCCGGGCTGCCGAATCGCTCGGCCTGAACGCCGCCACCATCAACTCGACCAACACTGATGAGTGGGCGGAGGTCTACGGGCAGCTGAAGCGGGACGAAGTTGACCTGCTGTTGATCTCGCCGGAACGGCTCAACAACCCCGAGTTCCGGGAAAAGGCGCTCGGTGATGTTCTGAGCCGGGTCGGGTTGTTGGTAGTAGATGAGGCTCACTGCATCTCCGACTGGGGGCATGACTTCCGGCCCGACTACCGGCGGATCAAGACGGTCGTCACCTTGCTGCCTCGCACGGTGCCGGTGCTGCTGACGACCGCCACTGCTAACAACCGGGTCATCGCCGACGTGGTCGAGCAGCTTGGAGATCACCTGCAGGTACTTCGGGGACCGTTGAAGCGAGACTCGCTCCGCCTCGGCGTGCTCAATTTGCCGAATGAGGTCGACCGGCTCGCCTGGCTGGCGGCGACGATCCCCGAGCTGCCCGGCTCAGGGATTGTCTACTGCCTTACCGTGCCGGCTACCCGCACGGTGGCTGACTGGCTGACCAGCCGGGGTATCTCCGCTGCCGCCTACTCCGGACAAGACGACGATGAAGTGCGGCTCAAGATCGAAGAGGAACTGGCGGGAAACGACATCAAGGTGGTGGTCGCCACGTCGGCACTCGGAATGGGCTACGACAAACCGGACCTGGCGTGGGTTATTCACTACCAGGCGCCGGGATCTCCCGTGTTCTACTACCAGCAGGTAGGCCGGGCCGGTCGGCAGCTCGACAAGGCGTATGCGATCTTGATGCGGGGGCGAGAAGACGCAGATATCCAGGATTTCTTCATTACCACTGCGTTCCCCGCCGAAGAGGAGGCCGACGCCGTGCTGGCGGCGGTTTCACAGGAGCCTTTGAAACTCGGTCAGATCGCGGCGCGGCTGAACCTACGAGAGGGCAAGGTCGCCGCCTTTCTCAAGATCCTTGAAGTAGAGCAGGTGGTGGCACGCGACCACGGCTACTGGTCGCGCACGATCAACCCGTGGACCTACCCGCGGGAACGGGTCGAAGGAGTTACGGCTGCCCGCAGGAACGAGCAGGCAGCCATGACGGCCTACGCCGAAATCGACAGCTGTTACATGGAGCTTCTGACGGAGATCCTCAACGACCCGCAGCCGGAGCCCTGTGGCCACTGCGCCAACTGTGAGGGATACCAGCTCGACCCGACGGTTCCGAAGGACATGGCGATCGCCGCAGAGGCCTATCTCGGTCGACTGCACGTCCCCCTTGAACCACGCAGATTATGGCCATCCGGCCTCAGTCAGGAACATCAGCTGGAGAAGCTCAAGGAGTACCAACTCGAAGAAGGCTATGCCCTCTGCCGCTACGGCTCCGCCGTGTGGGGCGACGCAATCCACGACGGCAAATACGTCAATGTATCGTTCTCCCCCGAACTGGTCGAAGCGCTGGCCGACATTGTGTCCGGACGGCTCGACGGCAAAGGAATCCAGTGGATCACCCACATTCCGTCGCTCAAACGTCCGCATCTCGTCGCTGACTTCGCCGCAGCAGTGGCGGCACGACTGGGCATCACTCATATTCCGCTGCTTGCCAAACGCGACAACGCTCAACAGAAGGCCATGCAGAATTCGTTTCGTCAGGCCGCCAATGCCATCGCCGGGCTGGAACTCTCTGGCACACCACCGACCGCTCCCGGGCTGCTTCTCGATGACATCGTCTCGTCGAGATGGACTTTGACGGTGGCCGGGTATCTCCTCCGGAGCGCAGGATCGGGGCCGCTGTATCCTGTGGTTCTCGCTGACGCCTCCCACTGGTCATGATGCTCACAGAAGACGACAAAGCCGTACTGCTGCTCACCACCCGCGTGGCCGCCAGCGACGCCCCCTCACTTCCCCCAACGGAGTGGAACAAGCTCGGATGGGCCCTGCGAGACGCAGAGATGGCGCCGGCCGACCTCTTCTATCGGAGTCCCCCCGAATCGGTCGACACCGAAATGACGGCGCGGATCGCTGATTTGTTGGACCGCGGAACCGGGCTGGCTCTGCAGCTTGAAGACCTTGAGAACCGGGGTATCAACGCCGTGACGGTCATGAGCGAACGATTCCCCGATCGGTTGCGCAGTCGGCTGGGCAACATCTGCCCGCCGGTCATCTTCGTGGCGGGCGACCTCAACCTGCTCGAAGCCGGCGGTTTGGGAATCGTCGGATCGCGCAATGTTTCCGAGGCGGGAGCGGAAGTGGCCAGGAGCGCCGCCCGGCTGGCCACCGAGCACGGCGTGCCGGTTGTTTCGGGTGCGGCCCGGGGAGTCGATCAGTTGGCGATGGTGGCCGCTGCTCTCAGTGGTGGAACGGTCGTAGGGGTAGTTGCCGATTCCCTCCAGCGGCGCTTGCGGGAGGCAGAAGTTCGCGAGCAGGTCTCGGCCGGGAATATGACGCTCGCCACCATCCAGCATCCCAACGCGCCGTTCTCCCCCGGTTCGGCGATGGGCCGCAACAAGATCATCTATGCCCTCAGTGATGCCGTGCTGGTGGTCGCCTCTGACGTGGAGTCGGGCGGAACCTGGGCGGGGGCCGACGAGGCTCTCAAGAAGGGCCTTTGCCCGGTGTTTGTTTGGCGAGGTGACGGGGAGGGGCCGGGTAACGAAGCCCTTGGCAAGCGTGGAGCGATTGAGGTGAAATCTGTGGATGACATCTTCCGCGAGTGGCCGCCGGTGGTCCCCGACGTTGCCGAGCAGTTGACGATTCTCTGAGAAATACGTCTGCCGTAGAAGCACACCCCTACGTCTACCCCAACCCAGCAGGTCAACGGTCGGGTTCGTAGGTCGTCTCCTGGTCTGGCGGGGAATAGAGCTCGTATGCGGCTTCGAGGTTGACGGCGAGTCGCTCGTTCCATTCGCGCTCTTCTGCCGCCTTCTCCAATTCCAACCGTCGTTTCTCAAGGCGGAGCGCTGTCCGATCAGCTTTCAGCAAATCAAGCTCATCGGCGATTCGATCCCGCCGTTTCGACATGTCGGCGATGTCGCTCTCAAGCTTCGCCTTCTCCCGGTCAAGTTCGCTGATCTCATACGCCATGTCGAACAGTGGATCAGTCGCAAGTTCGAGGGGTTTCTCGATATTGGCCAGAACGGCTTCGCAGGCACTGAGAAGAGCCCTGGAACGTTGAAGCGACTCAGCGCTGCTGATACTTGGGTTTTCGAGTGCCTCTCGGAAGCGGTGGAGATCATCAGTGAGTCGGTCAGAAATGTCCTCGAGAAACGAAACCCACCCCATTTTCGAGTCCTCCTGGCTCCGCAAGTGGCGTCTTCGCTGAGGTGTTACTTTCGCATCAGATAACGGGCGCTTCGGAATTGAGCGGGGTGTAGGGGTTCCCGGTTGATTAGGAGGGCTCTGCCAATCTGATGGTTACTAC
>JARGFH010000070.1 GCA_029210695.1 Acidimicrobiia bacterium | reverse complement strand
ACTCGCAGCCCAGGTCCACCTGAGGACGGAGATCCCATGTCCACCCAGCCACGATCCCAAGCTTTTCAGGACAGACGAGTGCACACCTGCGGTAGACGGTGGCGGAGGAGCCTGGCATGACGGTGCGGGTGACCACGTTGAAGGGCGCAGGGGCGGGCCGCTACTACACCGAGCACCTGCCCTCCTACTATCTCAACGGTGACGAGCCTCCGGGCCGCTGGTGGGGTCAGGGAGCAGACCGGTTGGGTCTCGGGGGCGTGGTCGACTCGGATGCCTTCCTGGAAGTGATGGCCGGACACGATCCGACGACCGGACAGGACCTGGGACGCCGGTTCGGGGACGGGTCGGTGCGAGGATATGACGCCACGTTCTCGGCGCCGAAGTCGGTGTCGGTCCTGTTCGCTTTGGGCGACGAGGAGGTGCGCCGTCAGGTGGTGGACGCGCACGAGTGTGCGGTGCAGGCGGTGTTGGGCTGGGTCGAATCCCACGCCCATACCCGGATGCGCGTCCACGGCCAGATCATGTGCGTGGATGCCGAGGGGATCGTGGTGGGGGTGTTCCGACAGCACACCAGCCGCAAGCTCGACCCCCAGCTGCATTCCCACGCGGTGATCGCCAACCGGGTACCGGCAGCCGACGGCCGCTGGCTGGCCCTGGACGCCCGCACCATCAAACTCGACCAGCGCACCCTTTCGGCCCTGTATCACGCCAACCTGCGAGCCGAGATGACTTGTCGCCTCGGCGTCCGCTGGCAACCACCCGACCATGGTATCGCCGAGATGGCCGACTTCGACACCGACGTGTTGGCAGAGTTCTCCCAACGCACCAACGACATGCAACGCCGCTTGGATGAGAAGCTCGACCGGTTTCGCACGGATCTAGAGCGAGACCCCACCGCCCGCGAGCGATGGAAACTGGAACGGGAGGCGGCCGTGGACAGCCGACCCGCCAAACCTCACAGCCCCACCCCGGCCGAGCTGCGCCGAGAATGGCAGGAGCGGGTCCGGGCGCTGGGTCACGAACCGGCCGGGCTCGTCGAGGGTGTGGTCGGCCGCCAGCGTGGTCTCGAGGGCATCGACTCCGAAACGGCCGTCCTGCTGGCCGAAAACGCGTTGGGCTCGCTGGCTGAGCGCCAGTCTTCGTGGCGGCCCGCCGAGCTGGTCCGAGAATTGGCCGCAGCCGTGCCGACGTCTGTCACCGTCGACTCGGTACAGTTGACCGGGTTCCTCCAGCGACTCGCCGACCATGCAGCCGCCAACCGCTGTGTGGACATCTCCCGACCCGTTCCCGCCGGTGTTCCACTTCGGCGTGATGGCAGGCCGATCAGCGAAGCGGCTGTAGATCGAGCGTTCACCACCCAGACCATCCTCGACGAAGAACAAACCCTGATCGCGTGGGCCGACAGTCGCCGGGCGGACAAACCAGTCCATACCCGTGCGCTGACCACCGGCTACGGCGAGGAGCTCACCCCAGCGCAGGCGGAGGCGGTGGTCGCCGTCACGGACCGTGGAGGGCTGGAGCTGATCGTCGGCCCTGCCGGTTCCGGGAAGACCACCATGCTCGCCGCCGCGGTGCTCAATCTCGCCGCCCAGGGCCGTCTGGCGTTCGGTGTGGCGCCGACCGCAGCGGCAGCCGAAGTCCTCGCCACCGAGACCGCGATGCCATCCGACACCCTGGACAAGCTGCTCATTGAGCATCGTGATTCGACCCGGCCACCCCAACCCGGCTACGACCTCCCGGCCGGAAGCACGGTGATCGTCGACGAAGCCGCCACCGCCGCCACCCCCAAGCTGGCCGAACTGGCCCGACTTGCCGACCGGCACGGCTGGCGGGTCGTGCTGGTCGGCGACGCCCGCCAGTTCTCCGCGGTGGGTCGGGGCGGCATGTTCGGCCACCTTGTCGACAGCCTGGGGGCAGTGGAACTCGACCAGGTTCACCGCTTCCGCCACCATTGGGAGCGCCAGGCCAGCTTGCGGCTCCGTGCCGGGGACCCGGGCGTGCTCGCCGAGTACGAGCAGCGGGGGCGCCTCCACGGCGGCACCCGCGAAGGGATGGAAGCCGAGGTCGTCACCGCCTGGGAGCAGGCCCGCAGCCGGGGCGAGACGGTGGCGTTGATGGCCAACAGTGCCGACACCGTGGATCGGCTCAACCGGCTCGCCCAACACACTCGCATCGGGATCGGTGAACTCGACGTCGACGCACCCTCCTTGCGAATCGGCGAGGGTTCGATGCTGGTGGGGGATGAGGTGGTTACCCGTCGCAACGACCGGAGGCTCTGCACCGACCGGGGGTTGATGGTCAAGAACCGGGACCACTGGACGGTCACCACCATCCACCCCGATGACAGCGTCACCCTTGACGGGCGCACCGGCACCATCCGGGTCCCCGCCGAGTACGTGGCCGAGGACGTCCAGCTCGGCTACGCGCAGACCAGTCACGCCACCCAAGGCCGCACCGTCGACACCAGCCTCCTCCTGGTCGACACCCCGACCGACAGCCGTGGTGTCTACACGCCCATGACCCGAGGCCGAGAAGCCAACCACGCCTACGTCGTCACAGACGGCAACC
Organism: Acidimicrobiia bacterium; assembly: GCA_029210695.1. Taxonomy (NCBI): domain Bacteria; kingdom Bacillati; phylum Actinomycetota; class Acidimicrobiia; species Acidimicrobiia bacterium. Next base: position 14,737 of record JARGFH010000070.1, on the reverse strand, counting down.
AGACGGCCCTCGACGTGCTCACCCAAGCGATCACCCGCGACTGGATCGACCAGCCCGCGGTCGCTCGGAAGAAAGAGCTGGATCCCCACCGGTCTCGGCAGATACCCGATCCAGGTGACGAAGATCGGTTCGACCGGCTCGAGCGCCATGTTCGTAGGCTCATGGAAGAACGCCGAACGCAGGGCCGAGAGACGGAGCGCACCACCGGGCGCGGTCTGGATCTGACCGTCCACTGATGTGTCCTGTCCCATTCCCTCGGGTCTGCGCGGCCTGGGTCACAGGCCGTCGGAGGGCGCGAAACTACAGTAGGTCTCACGAATGACGACTTCACGTGCCAAGCGAGCCAAGCCCACAGACTCTCCGTCCGTCTCGGCGCGAGGGCTACTCCGATGAGAAGGCCCGGCAATGCCACGTGACGCCGTCATCGAGAACCCGGTCATAAACTCGCCGTTCCGTCAGCCCGGCCGGCATTTCAGGTTCGATGAGGAGGGCATCACGTCGGATGTCGTCGATGGTCGCCGGGCGAGTTCGTACTTTGTTCCGATTGCGTCGGCGCGCAAACGGGGAGGTCAGCAGACGTTTGAGACGGAGTGGACTTCGGATCGTCTCGAGGAGAACCCGACGATCAACCGGGTCCGGGAACGAGTCGGTATGTGGCGTCAAGGCGGCCACCGGGGCGTCACCCCCACTACACGCCGCCTCCTCGAGTTCTGGAGCGATTCCGGGCGGGAGCGTCCGTTGTTCTTCTGTCAGATCGAGGCGCTCGAGACGGCGATCTACATCACCGAGGCGGCCGGCAAGTTTGGCGACGACTGGATCGTGAACTTGCTCAGGGAGGAGTCGGCCCGCCACAACCCGGGTCTGTTCCGGGTGGCTCAGAAGATGGCTACCGGCACCGGAAAGACTGTGGTGATGGGGATGATCATCGCATGGCACACCTTGAACAAGGCGGCGAGTCCCCAGGACAGCCGGTTCACCGACCGGTTCCTGGTCGTAACACCGGGTATCACCATTCGCGACCGCCTGCGGGTTCTGCTGCCTTCGGACCCGAACGACTATTACCGCGAACGTGACCTGGTGCCAGCCGATTTGCGGGAACACTTGGGTCGCGCGCGGATCGTCATCACCAACTTCCACGGCCTTCAACTCCGGTCGAAGGTTGGGAGCGTTCCCAAGCTGACCAAGCAGATCCTCCCTGAGTCGTCGTTTCAGGAATCCCCCGACGAGATGGTCCGCCGCGTTTGTCGGGAGTTGGGGACTTCCTCGAAGCAGATAGTGGTCCTGAACGACGAGGCCCATCACTGTTACCGACGCCGGCTCGACGACGATGCCGAAGACGTCAAGTTGAAGGGTGAAGAGCGCAAGGAGGCCGACCAGCGGGAGGAGGAGGCTCGGGTCTGGATCTCCGGCCTGGAGGCGGTGAACCGAAAGCTGGGGATCAAGACCGTCTTCGACCTGTCGGCGACTCCATTCTTCCTTCGTGGTTCGGGCTATTCGGAGGGCACGCTGTTTCCGTGGGTGGTGTCCGACTTCTCCCTAATCGACGCCATCGAGTCTGGGGTGGTGAAGGTGCCGCGGGTGCCGGTCGCCGACGATTCAATGTCGGGGGAGGGTGTCACCTATCGCAATCTTTGGGTGCGGATCTCCGATGAGCTGCCCAAGCGTGGTCGCCGCACCGCCGAGGACCCTGGCGAGCCGCGACTTCCCGCCGAGTTGGAGGGCGCTCTACGCACCTTGTACGGGAACTACGAGAAGGCATACCGCCGGTGGGAGCGAAGTGCGGGGGCCACGAATGGCGCCTCGACCCCTCCGGTGTTCATTGTCGTCTGCTCCAACACCGCAGTATCGAAGCTTGTCTACGACTTCATCGCCGGCTACGAGGTGGAAACGCCTGCGGGGGAGGCCGTCGCCAGACCGGGGGAGCTCGGCATCTTCTCGAACGCCGCCGACGGCCGCTGGCTGGCCCGTCCCAACACCATCCTTATCGACTCCCGGGAACTGGAGTCGGGTGAGGCGATGAGCCGGGCGTTCAAGGAGGTAGCGGCCGGCGAGATCGAGGAGTTCAAATCCGAGATCCGCCAACGGTTCCCGGGAAGGGATCCCGACGACCTCACCGACGAGGACCTGCTTCGCGAAGTAATGAACACAGTTGGCAAGCCGGGCAGGCTCGGCGAGCACGTCAAATGCGTGGTGTCGGTATCGATGCTGACGGAAGGCTGGGACGCCAACACCGTCACCCATATCCTCGGAGTTCGCGCTTTCTCCACGCAGTTGCTGTGCGAGCAGGTGGTGGGGAGAGGGCTGCGACGTCGTTCATACACCGCCGACGAGGACGGGATGTTCCCGCCCGAGTACGCCGAGGTGTACGGGGTGCCGTTCTCGTTCATCCCCGCCGCCGGGTCGGCTCCCGACCCCAAGCCGGGGCCGCCACTCACTCATGTCAGGGCGCTCGAGGACCGAATCGCATCCGAGATAGCGTTTCCCCGCCTCGTTGGGTATCGCTACGTGCTGGAGGGACGCCTACCCGAGGTGGCGTTCGCCGACACCGACCGCCTCGCTTTGTCAACCCAGGGTCTTCCGACCGAGGTCGAGGTAGCTCCCATCGTCGGAGAGAGCGCCACCCATTTCCTGCTCGACGACCTGCGCGGTTGGCGGGCCCAACAGATCGAGTTCGAGTTGTCCCGCCGCCTCGCCCAGCGCTACTTCCGCGACGACGCCGGATTCGAGAAACCGTGGGCGTTCCCGGCGCTGCTGCGACTGGTCCGACGGTGGATGGCCGAATGCGTCACCCTGAAGGACAAGGCCTTCGTCCAGATGCTCCGCATCCGCCGATTCGAGGACGACGCCATCGACAAAATCTACCGGGCGATCGTCCGTGCCGGCACCGAACAGGAGACCCGGCCGGTGCTCGAACCGGTGCTCAGACCCTTCGACCCGGTCGGCAGCACCCGCTACGTCGACTTCGACACCACCCGGCCCACCTACCTGACCGACCCGGCCAAGTGCCACATCTCCCACGTAGTGGCCGACACCGAGTCGTGGGAACAAAAGATGGCCCAGACGCTCGAGGACATGGACGAGGTGGTGTCCTACGTCAAGAACCACAATCTCGGCTTCACCATCCCCTACACCATCGACGGTCAGCAACGTCAGTACATCCCCGACTTCATCGTTCACCTCGATGATGGCCACGACGATCCACTCAGCCTGATCGTCGAAGTGTCGGGCGCCCAGCGGCGCGACAAAGAAGCCAAAGTGGACACCGCCCGCACCCTGTGGATCCCGGCGGTGAACGCCCACGGTGGGTTCGGACGGTGGGAGTTCGTGGAGATCACCGACCCGTGGAATGCCCAGACCACGATCCGGGCCTTCATCCAAGAACGACGAGCAGCATGAGACGAGGGGATTGAACTTGGCGGGACGATCACGTAAAAAGGCGACGGGACCAACCCCGGTAGAAGCAGTGGAACACACCGACACCCGCGCCAACATCCCGACCGAAGAGCTACGCGATTTCGTCGCGTCCGACGAGAAGAAGCCTTCCAAGCTTCGTTACGCGAGGGATCCCTCCCTCGATCCTCAGCTGGTGTGGCAAGGCAAAGACGAGCAGGACGGAGAGGACCTAACCGTTCCGGTGCCCCCGATATACATCCAGGAGAAGATCGAACCTCGAGCCATCATCGAGGACCTACGCCGCAACACAGACGAACGCTCCAACGAGCCGACGCTGTTCGAGGCATTCAACGGGCTCGAATTCGAGGAACTCGTCGACTTCTACCACCACGGCGTGAACTGGTCGAACCGACTCATCCTCGGCGACTCCCTCCAGGTGATGGCAAGCCTCGCCGAGAAGGAGAACCTCCGCGGCCAGGTCCAGATGATCTACATCGACCCGCCCTACGGGATCAAGTTCGGCTCCAACTGGCAGGTCAGCACCCGCAAACGTGACGTCAAGGACGGCAAGGACACCGATCTCACGCGGCAGCCCGAACAGATCCGCGCCTTCCGAGACACCTGGGAGAAAGGGATCCATTCCTACCTGGCCTATCTGCGGGATCGCCTAGTCGTGGCCCATGATCTTCTCACCGAATCCGGGACCGTGTTCGTCCAGATCGGCGATGAGAACGTGCACCTCGTCCGCGCATTACTCGACGAGGTCTTCGGAAGCGAGAACTTCCTGAACCAGATTGCAGTAAGGAAGACGACCGGTGTCCAGTCGAGACATGTCGCTGCGACCCTGGACTATCTCCTGATATACGGCAAGAGCGCCGAGCAAACCAAGTATCGCCAGCTGTTCGTCGGGAAGTCCGACGATGCAGCCGCTCGTTATGACCAGCTTCAGATGGCCGACGGATCGACTCGTTCCATGACACCCGAAGAAAAGGTAGGAGTCGCCGAGCTTCCTGGTGGTGCTCGTCGATATCAGATGGGGGATCTAACGAGCGAGGGCGTGTCGTCTGATCCCGCAGACCGAAAGTGGGTCGTGGACGGCAAGGAGTACGTCCTGAGAGGTAACCACCACTGGAAGACACATTCGGAGGGTAGGGCGAAACTAGTCACCGCAGATCGTGTGCAAATGACATCACGCGGAGGGCTCCGATACAAGAGGTTCCTTGACGATTTCCCAGTGCAGGAAATCTCAAATCTCTGGGCAGATATCTCAGGCGCCGAACAGAGTCGCTCCGAGGGAAAGTGGTATGTCGTCCAGAGCTCCGTGAGCCTCGTGGAGCGCTGCATCCTTATGGCGACCGATCCAGGCGACCTCGTGTTGGATCCCACGTGTGGCTCCGGGACGACGGCCTACGCTGCTGAAGAGGGGGGTCGTCGGTGGATCACGATCGACACTTCTCGGGTGGCACTCGCTCTGGCCCGCACTCGCCTGATGTCGGCGCGTTTCCCCTACTACCTCCTCGCAGACTCGGAAGAAGGCAAGGTGAAGGAGATGGAGCTGACGGGGATTCCTCTTGCTGACGGCCCGGTTGGGCGTGACGTGAAGAGGGGCTTCGTATACCAACGGGTTCCCCACGTCACGTTGAAGTCAATCGCCAACAACCCCGACATCCGCGAGGGTATAGCTCGGGAGCAGGTCGACGAGGCCATTCGCCGTCACGCGGACCAGGAGTTGTTGTACGACCAGCCCTATGAGGACAACAAGCGGGTGCGGGTGACGGGCCGTTTCACTGTCGAGAGTCTGTCGCCGCATCGGGTGCTCGACCCTGACGAGGAGCGGCCCGCTACCGAGGTCGCCGCCGGGATCGATCCGAACGCAGAGGGCTTTGTTCCAACGGTCCTCGCCAACCTGCGCAAGGCAGGGGTCCAGAACACCAAGCAGGGCGAGCGTCTGACCTTTGACACGTTGGAGCCGTTTGCCGGTGCCTGGATCCAGGCATCGGGCGAGTTTACGGACAAGGAGGAGAATACCAAGCGGGTGGCGGTGTCAGTCGGTCCCGAACACGGAACCGTCGGCCCGACCCACATAAAGGAGGCTGCCAAGGAGGCCGTGCGAGGTGTCGGCTTTGATATCCTCGTCGTTTGCGGTTTCGCCTTTGATGCCCGCGTTGGTGAGACGGCCCGTGAGTTCGGCGATCTGGTTGTGCTCCCAGCCCGAATGAACCCGGATCTGATGATGGGTGAGGACCTCCTCAAGAAGACTGGAGCAGGGAACCTGTTCACAGTCTTCGGTGAGCCCGACGTCAACATTAAAGAAGAGGAAGGCGAGCTCGTCGTCGAGCTGCTCGGTGTGGATGTCTACGACCCGACCACCGGCGAGGTGCGATCGAGTTCCACCGACGACATAGCGTGCTGGTTCATCGACACCAACTACAACCAGGAGAGCTTCTTCGTCCGTCACGCCTACTTCACCGGTGGCGACGAGCCCTATGACCGCCTCCAGCGCACCCTCCGCACCGAGATCGACGAGGGGTCATGGGCGTCCCTGTACTCGACTGTCAGCCGCCCCTTCGCCACGCCTGAGACCGGCCGCATCGCCGTCAAAGTCATCAACCACTACGGCGACGAGGTCCTCAAGGTCTACGAGGTCGATTGATGTCCTTAGCGGTCGACTGGATTGCGTTCAGGGAGTGGGGCAGTTTCGTTCTCGCCGCAGTGACTCTTGCCTTCGTCGCCTATGACCTCTGGTGGGTAAGACGTCCACGCCTTCGAGTTCGGATGCGTCGTTACCACGACTCGGAACGATTGGATGTCACGGTGCTCAATCGCGGCGGCGGCCCTCTCACGATCCTGAACGTCTACTTCGAAGCTACCCCGGATGGACAGCGGTACCTGAAGATGCAGTGGGCTCCGGACGACGGAACCCTTCCTGTGACCATTAATGGACTGTCTGCGGTGGATTGGCGCCCTGAGCTTGAAGGTCCTAATACGCTGGTGTTGGAAGGTCTGCCATTTGGCGAGCGGTTCTTCTGGGTACCGCCGCCGGCGTGGCAAGGGAGGACTCGGCGGCCCGGGCGACGAGAAGTGTTCGGTGGCGTGACTCGCGAGTTGCGTGGTCAACGCAGGGTTCCTACGCCGGAACGATCCGTGAGACAGCGATGAGGTCTGTCATAGCCACGGCGTATCTTCGGTGCTGTGAAACGACGAGGAGCCTCCTTGGCTGATCACAGTGGAATCGAGTGGACCGAGGCGACGTGGAATCCGACGACCGGGTGTGATCGCGTATCTCCGGGCTGCGACAACTGCTACGCCCTCACTCTCGCCAAGCGACTGAAGGCGATGGGCTCGGAGAAGTATCAGGAGGATGGCGACCCTCGTACATCTGGCCCAGGTTTCAGACTCACGCTCCACCCCGAAGTCCTCGACCTCCCGAGATCTTGGCGGCAGCCCCGGGTCGTCTTCGTCGATTCGATGAGCGATTTGTTCCATCCGGACGTTCCGCTCGAGTTCATCCAGCAAGTCTTCGATGTCATGGGAGACACCCCACAACACACCTATCAGGTTCTAACGAAGCGATCTCAGGGGCTGAAGAAGGTCGCATCGCAACTCGATTGGCCGGCGAATGTCTGGATGGGTGTCAGCGTCGAGAACGACAAGTATCGGTTCCGGATCGACCATCTCCGTGAAGTTCCCGCAGCCGTCCGGTTCCTAAGCCTTGAGCCGCTTCTCGGTCCTCTGGCCACTCTCGATCTCGCGGGTATCGATTGGGTGATCGTTGGAGGAGAGAGCGGCCCCAGGGCACGGCCGATGGATCCTATGTGGGCCGAAGACATTCGCGACCAATGCTTGGCTGCCGGCGTCCCATTCTTCTTCAAGCAGTGGGGAGGACGGACGCCCAAGTCAGGGGGGCGACAACTCGACGAGCGGACCTGGGATGAAATGCCGCTCCTGGCAGCGACCTGATGGCCGGGCCGCGTTTCTGGGGCTTCTGGACTCGCGGCAAGCTTGACCTGCTGCGCAACTACCTGGCCGCTTTCGCCAAGGCATCCAATAGGTCACCGCAGCGCATTTACCTGGATCTCTTCGCCGGCGGGCCGGAGGGTCGAGACCGCCTGACCGGTGAACCCATTTTGGGATCGCCCAGGATTGCGCTGTCAGTAGATCAGCCACAGTTCAGCGTCCTCAGGTTCTTTGAACAGGAGTCCGTGGCGAAGGCTCTCAGGAGCGCGCTATTGGCAGAGTTCCCTGGCCGGGAGTTCAAGGTGATCTCGGGTGACTGCAACGAAACCATCGTGGACGCCCTGCGTGATCTGGAGAGCTTCGATCGTGCGGCGACCTTCGCATTCATCGATCCCGACGGGCCGGACTTTCGATGGTCGACGATCGAGAGGCTCGCAGCCTTCAAGCGAGCAGGCTTGCCGAAGACCGAGCTATTCATCTTGGTGCCTGCGCCGATGTTCATCCGACTCCTTCCCAAGGATGGTTCGGTTACAGCTAGGAACACAACGCGGCTTACGCGGATGTTCGGTACCGATGCGTGGGAGCGGATCTACTACGCGAGGGTGGCCAACGATCTTGAACCCGCGGAAGCTCGTGAGGAGTACCTCAATCTGGTGCGCTGGCGCCTGGAACACGATCTGCGGTATGGATGGACCCATCCGTTGGAGGTGCGCAACACTCGCAATGTTCCCATCTACTACCTCGTCTTTGTCACAGACCATGAGATCGGGAACAAGATCATGACCTCCGTCTACGGCACGGCGTCGAGGGAGTTCAAGAAGCTCAGGCGAGAAGCCGCGCAGCACCGCCTCGTTCAGGAGGATGAGGCGCGGGGCATCCTTAGGCTGCTGAGCGATGATGAGCTCAGTGACCTCACCTCAGGCCCAGAGCCTCGGGGCGAACGCTATGCCTATGAGCCACCTTGGGTTCCCTTCGGGATGGAAGGTGGTGGCCGTTGACCGCGTCATACTCCGACGCCTTGCGTGGCTACGCCCACCGAGTTCATCGTCGCGATGGGTTTTGTTGCATCTATTGCGGCGTTGACGGAAGCAAGTGGCCGACCTGGCTGTACCTCTCGTGGGATCATCTTCTTCCGCGGGGTCACCCATCGCGGGACGATGAGCGCTACATCGTGACGGCGTGTCGAATTTGCAATGAGTTCTGCAACCGCACGATGTTTGAAGTGAAAAACAAGACCCCAGAGGAGATTGTCGATCTCAAGAGAACCGCGATCAAGGCCCGCCGGGCTGAGTACGAGGAGTTCTGGCGAGCGCACGTGAAAGGGCAAGCCTCCGATCGCCCGTACAACCAACGCGCCATTGAAGGCATGGCATGGGTCGAAAGGCTGATGGCGGCTGAGCCCGTGCTACTGGATGCCGGTGTTCGGGGCCGTCTGCCGGAGCTTCCGGGAATCTACGCCTTCTCGTCAATCGGGCAACCAAGTGAGGTCGTCCGGGCCGGCCGTGCGAGCGGTTCCGGGGGCCTTCGACAGCGCGTCTACCAGAACCATCTCATGGGAAACCAGAGTGGCAACCTCCGAGCGCAGCTCGTTCGCGCCGGACGTTGCGACTCGCTCGACGTGGCCAAGCAGTGGATCCGGTCGAACTGTGAGGTGCGCTACGCGATTGTCGAGGACTCTCATGACCTGTGGTGGATCGAGCACTTCATGTTGGCGATCGTTCGACCGGAGTTCAGTGACTAGGGGTGATTAGTATGTCAGGTTACGCTCGGGCCCGCTCCGTTCCCATCGGTTCGACCGACCGGATACCACCTGATCCCGGGTTGTATGTCGTGTATTCGGACACAGAAGTAAATGGGCTCACGTGGACCGCGGGGAGTGAGGCCCTCTACGTTGGGAAGGCCAACGATGGCCTGCGGCGTCGGATCGGCAGAGAGCACGGTGCCGACACACGGGCCGCTCCACGCTGAGAAGGTCGCTTGCAGCGTTGCTGAAGGACGACTTGTAGCTCATTGAGCGCTGCCGACCCACCTGAGGGAAACCCAAGCCGATCGACTTCACCAACATCTCGCTGGAGCCTGATGGAGACCATCGGCTATCCGACTGGATGGCGACTCATCTCACCGTGGCGGTCGTGGCTCGTGCCGGCGCGCCCGGTGAGGAGAACGCGTTGATCGCGGAGTTCGAGCCCCCTTCGAATCGTCGCGGCTGGGATAACCCGTGGCGACAGGTGGTCAGCGCAACGCGAGCGCAGTGTGCGGCCGAAGCCCGCAGCCGTCATCATGGTTGAGACTGGCTCGGCGGGGCTACTCGCTGGGTGCGGGCAGGACGGGTGGTTCTGTCGCGTTGTCGCCGGTTGGGCTGGCGAGAGCGCGTTCCAACGATGTGAACAGTTCGAGGACGGTCGGTGCTTCAAAGATGCGGTAGCGCTGCTTGCCGATGTTCCGCTGGGTCAGGATGCCTGCTTCGACGAGGCGGTTGATGGCTGCTCCGGTGGCGACGTCAGAGCGGTTGATGAGCCCGGCCGCTGATTCCACTGTCAGGAGAGGAACTCCGGGGAGAACGTCGATGAGCAGGTCGAGAGCTGATCCCTTTCGGACGGTGCCGACGTTCGTCCGCCACTGGTGGACCAGCTCGTCGATCCTCGCCGCGTAGATCTGAGCGTCGTGGCATGCCCACAGGGTGGCCCCAGAAAAGGTCCGCAGCCACGTGTGGGCGGCGGTGGATCGCTCGACGCTGTCTGCGGGATGCAGGTGTCGGAAGGTGGTCAGCCCGGCTATGTAGTCGTCGGACCAGGTGGCGAGGACGAGACTGATGGGCGGCACAAACCTAGGGGAGAGTCCTCGCCGTCGAAGGATGACATAGATCAGCGTCCGTCCGGTTCGGCCGTTCCCGTCGGCAAAGGGGTGGATGGTTTCGAACTGGGCGTGGGCGATAGCGGCCTGCACGAGTGGTGAGTGCTCATCGCCGTTCATGTACTCGACGAGGTCCCGGAGAAGGCCATCGACGTGATCCGGTGGTGGTGGGACGAAGACCGCGCGGCACGGGTTGTAGGAACTGCCCCCGATCCAGTTTTGGCGTTCGCGAATGACTCCTCCGAGTTCGGGTCTCGGTGAGCGTTCCATCAGGACTCGGTGGATCTCCAACAGATCAGTCAACGAGAACCGCTCTGTTTGGACCGCCAGCTCGATGGCGGACTCCATCGCGGCGATATTGCCGAGGACTTCTACGGCGATGCGATCGGCGGTCTCGCCACCCTGGGCGAGAGCGGCCTCCGCCTCGACCAGTCTCCGTGGCCCGACGTCGAGTCCCTCGATCTTGGAGGAGGCGACCGATTCGGCTCGGAGGAGGAATCGGGCGAGACCCTCGAGACTGACATGGCCCGTCCCGGCCTCGTTCAGATCTCTGATCGCGGTCTCGGCATCCGCGATGTCCGCTGCCAGGTCGCCAGGTAGGGTGAGATTCCATCCGGCGAGAGGATCAGGTAGGTAGGCGTCGTAGCTGCAGCCCTGCCGATCGCGGCGGGTCATCTCCTCGAGTCGAGGCTCCCACCGTTTCTGGAGAAGTTCAGCCATCCTTCGGCTCCCGTCCCTTTAAGTAAAGGGTATATGAAAAGCTTTGCTTAGAGAAGGGCCAACTATGGGAAGCTGGAATAGTGGCTACGGGGATTCGCTACTCGACCTCTCACCGCGCCACCTACTGCATGCCGGTTATGTATCGAATCTAAAGATTCTGGTTAGTATCGGTACATGTTGCGTCCTGGAAGCTGGACGAAGCCAGCGGGTGGGAGTCCCGTGCGGGTAATCGCCGGAGAGCCCGGTAGCAGGCCCCGGTTCGTTGCTGAGAGGTGGCGGGCTGAGCGGGGTGTCAAAAGCCTCTTTGGAGGGAGCAAGCACGTGGGCCGTAGTGCCATCAGGTGCGAGTCCTGCAGCCTCGTCAGATACACAATGGAGGAGCCGAGCCGTTCATGTCACGGTGAAGGTCGATGTTCGACGGACTGGCGTTCCGGATATGCCCGCCGTCGGGTCCTCTCGGGGTATGGGGAGCGGCACGTGTGCATGGTTTCGTTACGGAACAGGAGAGACCCGTCTGTGCAGCCTTGTCGGGCGGAGACCGCTGGTATAAGCCAATGGTGAAATCGAGCGGAGCACAGCGGGAGTCCGACGGGGTCGTAGTACCGCAGATCGTTGGGAGGAACCCGGCGGGAGGGAAGGGCCCTGGCTTCGGTTATGCCGGGGATGGAGGTAAGCGTGAGGGCATGGCCGACTCTGGTCGGTCCAACTACCCCGATCGACGCGGGTCGGTTGACAAAGTGCGACAACTCCAAAGACGGCTATGGGCTGCGGCCAAGCAGTCGGAGGGGCGGCGTTTCCATGCCCTGTATGACCGTATCTATAGGAGTGACGTCTTGTGGGAGGCGTGGGAACGGGTCCGAGCGAATCGTGGCGCTGCTGGGGTCGATAAGGTGACCTTGGCGGCGATAGAGGATTACGGCGTTCATCGCATGTTGGATGGGCTTGCTGTGGATCTTCGTGCAGGTGTCTATCGTCCGGCGCCGACGCGTCGGGTGGAGATCCCTAAACCTGACGGCTCTAGACGGCCTTTGGGTATCCCTACGGTGCGTGACCGGGTGTGCCAGCAGGCAGCAAAGATCGTCCTTGAACCGATTTTCGAGGCCGATTTTCTGTCTGTGAGTTTCGGGTTCCGTCCGAAACGTTCGGCCACTGATGCGTTGGAGGTGATTCGGGTGGCGTTCCCTCGAGGACAACAGTTTGTCTTTGAGGCTGACATTCGGGATTTCTTTGGCAGTATCGACCATGACCGCCTGTTGGGTCTGGTTGCTGGGCGCGTATCGGATAGGCGGGTACTCAAGCTGTTGCGTCAGTGGCTGTGTGCAGGAGTGATGGTTGATGGGGTGAGGCGTGAGACGGTTACCGGCACACCTCAGGGCGGGGTCATTTCCCCGTTGTTGGCCAACATCTTTCTACATGCATTCGATCGGGTCTGGGTTGAGTCCGGCATCGGGGAGTTGGTCCGTTATGCGGACGATTTCGTGGTGTTGTGCTCAACTCGGGAACAGGCCGAGGATGCCCAGCGGCGGGCAACCGCCATGTTGGGTGAACTCGGTTTGGTACTGCATCCGGACAAGACCCGTGTGGTTGATCTCCGGGAAGGTGCTGAGGGTTTCGACTTTTTGGGTTGCCATTTTCATGCCCGCATGTCGGGTCGCTTGTGGGAACAGAAACGCATCGTGCGTTACTACTTGCACCGGTGGCCGTCGCAACGGTCGATGAAACGGGCACGGACCAGAGTCAAGGCTCTCACCGGTCGGAGTCGGGTCGGATGGGAGTTGGAGGACGTCATCGGCGACCTCAACCTGTTCCTTCGGGGATGGGGCAACTATTTCCGCACCGGGAACGCGGCGAACAAGTTCGTTTCTCTGGACGGCTATGTGGCGTGGCGGCTCAAACGTCTTCTCATCAAGAAGCGGGGCCGCAACCTCCATGCCGGCCAGGCGGACCGTTGGACCCGCACCTGGTTCCACGACCAGGGCCTGCACAAGCTCATGGGCACTATCCGCTACCCGAAGGCTGCGTAACCATGCTAAGAAGACCGTCGGTAAGCCGTGTGCGGGAAAACCGCACGCACGGATTGAAAGGAGAACGGGGAAACAGACCCGCAATGCGGGCACTGCGCCCCTGACTACCAATGACTGATGTGACAGCTTCGCTTGGACCGCGCGAGTTGGCTGACTGGTTGCTGGCTCGTGGTCGACACTGGGTGACCACGACCGAGGCCGCTGAGCTACTGGGAATCCCGGAGCACCACGTAGCACCGTCGTTGGCTCAGTCGCGGCGGCGCGGGCATCTGTTCAGCCCAACCACGGGATTGTACGTTGCCATCCCACCCGAGTACCGCTCCTGGCGTGCCGTCCCGGCGGCCCACTTCGTGGATCCGATGATGCGCCATCTCGGCCACGACTACTACGTCTGCCTCCTGTCGGCGGCCGAGATCCACGGGTTCTCCCATCAGCGTCCTCAGGTCTTTCAGGTGATGACGCCGGCGCGGCTTCGGTCTCGGACATTCGGGCGGGTTCGAATCGAATTCATCACTTCCGTGCATACGTCGGATCGTCCCACGGGTGTCGTCAACACCCCAACCGGGACCATGCGTGTGTCCACCCCGGAGGCCACCGTGCTCGATCTGGTTTCCTTCCCAAATGCAAGTGGGGCCTTGTTCAACGTGGCGACCATCATCGGCGACATGCTGATTGAGGATGGTCTCGATGTTGGTCGTCTCGCCGAGGTCGCCTCCGACTATCCGGCGTCGATCGTACAACGTACCGGATGGCTCCTCGACTACATGGCCGGGCGAGTCGACGTGGAAGTCGACACCGAACCGCTGGTACCCCTTGCGTCAGCGCGGGCCACGCCCACTCCGTTGGACCCCGGCCACGGACGATCCGGGACCCTCGATCGGCGTTGGAATGTGATCGTGGCCGAGTACCCGGACGAGGAGTCGTCGTGATCCCCCAAGCGGCCATCACCGAATGGGGCCGCACTGTGCCGTGGCCGACGGTGGAGCAGATCGAGCAGGACCTGCTGTTGTCCCGGCTCATCGCCGAGATCGCCAACGACGGCTACCTCGGTGACGAGCTGGTGTTCCGAGGCGGCACCTGTTTGCACAAGCTCCATGCACCTGAACCGCTCCGCTACAGCGAGGACCTCGACTACGTCCGCAGCACTGGCGGCGGGATCCGAGAACTCACCCGGGCGGTCACCCAGATCGGCAAGCGACTTGGTATGGAGGTGCGGACGAGACTCACCGAGCACCCCAAGATGTTCCTGCGCGCGCAGTATGAGACCGGGGCAGGTCCGATGAGGATCAAGATCGAGGTCAACACCTTCGAGCGCTCACCGGCCCGCCCACCGGTCAAGATCCCGTTCCACGTTGACTCCTCCTGGTTCGCCGGTAGCGCCGACGTGCTCACCTTCACCCTGGACGAGGTCGTGGCAACGAAGATCCGAGCCCTGTTCCAGCGATCGAAGGGGCGCGACCTCTTCGATCTCTGGCTGGCCCTGACCCGGCTCGGTGTTCCGGCGTCGTCCATCGTCGATGCCTTCGGTCCCTATCGGCCCGACGGGTACACCGCACGCCGTGCCGAGCTGAACCTGCGCGAGAAGGTGAAACGATCGGCGTTCCGCGAAGACATCCGCCCGCTGGTGACGGCCTGGCCCGAGGGCTACGACATCGACGTCGCGGCTGAGCTGGTGGTGGCCGACGTGTTCGCCTTGATCGAGTAGATCACCCGGGTCTTCTAACGGATCTTCTAACGGACGGGCCGCCACGAGGCGTTATCCACAGGTACCAGCCGTCACGCGGATTTCG
>JARGFH010000069.1 GCA_029210695.1 Acidimicrobiia bacterium | reverse complement strand
GCCCAATTACCAAACCGCTCCCGTGGCAGGTCGCCTGCCGGCTCACACCGGCAGGTTCGAGTTCCTCCGGAACTCGGCCCGAGGCATACCAGCCAACACCAGCAGATTCCAATTCCACCGAAACTCGGGCCGAGGCATACCAGCCAACGCCGGCGAATTCGAGTTCCTCCGAAACTCGCCACCCACCACCCTCTACACCGCCTATCGCCTACTGCCTTCTGCCTACTCCTAGAGATCAACCGGATCAACATCGATCCGCAGACCGGCCCCGGCATCGCGCCATTCACCGGCCAGGTTCCGGAGTTCGGCACGTGTCCGGGTCAGATCACTACCTTGTATGAGCCACCGCAATCCCCCATCGATTGGAGCAGGGCCGAGCACGGTGATACCCGGGAGGCGACCCCGTAGCTTCACATCGGCTTCCTCCGGGCAGGTCCGGCATTCGAGGACGATGAGATCGCCTGCCGGCGGAAACCCGAAGGCGGCCCGCTGTTCGACTTCTGCGGCGAGAAACGTACCCACATCACCTCTGGTAAGGGCTTCCAGCACTGGGTGCTGAGGATTCGACGTCTGGACGATGGTCCGGAGTCCTCTACCCGACCCGACCAGCGCGGCTACTCTCGCCAGCGACCGCAAGGCGTCCTCGCTTGCCCGATAATCGGTGCCCAAGATCAATCCGTCGGCATCCACGACCACCGCCAACGAACAGCGGCCTACCGCAGGAATATCTCGCACCGACCCCACTGTGACCAGGCGACCCTCACCGGCTACACCCACCTTTTCGGCATCAACGAACCGCCGCACGAGTTCAACCACCCGTTCGACACCCGCCCCGAGCGGTTCGAAATGGTCGCCGCCACATGAGGCACAAGGCCCGTGTAGGGCACCACAGCGCCGGCACTCCAAATCTCTACCCGCTCTGGCCCCACACGTAGTGCACACCCTCAAGGCTCGACAGCGAACGCAGCGAAAGACGGGGGCGTAGCCCCGTCGATGAGTGAAGACGAAGACGTGTTCGCCGCGATTCACGGTGGACGCGATCGCCGTCTTGGCTCTTTGGGAGAGTGGGCTCGTCCCCGGCGGATCTTCACTCCGATCGGCGAATTCGACAAGCGACCAGGGTCGGCGGGGAGCTGCGGCCACTATCTCAATTCCCGCGGCGATCGTCTCGGTGGACGGAACCAATCCGGTCAGAACGAGAGCAAATCGTTCGACGCCGCTGCGCGCCCGGAGCACCTCGCGGACGTGGATCGTTGGTGTTTGCCGATCCTTCATCGCACGCCGCGCCTCGCCGACGATGATCGCCGCTCCGAGTTGTGCAACCGGCCAGAGAGATACCCTGGGCGTTCCCACAACGATGTAGCCGCCGTGCGACGCAGCCTTGCTCCAGGCTGTTGTCACCTCGCGATCGGTGGTTTCGGGCGTGGCTGCGAGGACGACGTCTCCGAAGTCCCGGTTCAGTCGATCGAGAATCTGCTCCGCTTCCAAGGCAGTGGGAGCCACGATCAACACCGACGAACCGCCTGCTACGACCGGTGCGACGAGGTCGGCCAGGTCGTCCGGGTCTGCCGCCTGAAGGTAGGCGTTGCGGGTGCTTCCTGCCGCGATCCGAAACCCAAGGCCGGCGGCCGCTGTTCCGGAGTTGACCGGCGTCACCACCGTGCGAGGCGTGCGTTTCGGGCTACGCGGAAGATTCGGCGGCGCAGCCCTGCGCAGCAACGTTGAGAGCGGGGCTACATAGTGATTTGATGCCCAGCGGAGGGTCTGCAACAACCGATCATTGAAGACCGGACGATCTCCCGATCGGGCGCGAATCGGTTTGAGGCCCTCCTCCGGGCCGCGTTCGAAACCCACGACGAAGCCGCGCACCTTCCGACCACCCAACGAGATGCGAACCATGGTCCCGAGTTCGACGGTGAGATCGGGAGGAATCGCGTAACGAAATCCACCATCAACTGCGAAACTCGGAATGTCCGGGACGACCCGGGCGATCATCCCGCCGCAGCTTGAAGGGCGGCCACCGCGTCCGTGTGCTCCCAGCTGAACTGGGGTCGACCGAAGTGCCCGTACGTGGCCGTTGGCTCGTAGATCGGCTTGCGAAGCCCCAGGTGGTCGATGATCGCGGCGGGCCGGAAGTCGAATGTCGCTGCCACGATCCGTTCGAGTTCGTGGTTCGGAACCCGGCCGGTGCCGAAGGTATCAACCAGAATCGAGAAGGGCTGTGCGGTGCCGATCGCATATGCGATCTGTAGTTCGACCCTTTCTGCCAGCCCGGCGGCCACGATGTTTTTGGCTGCGTAGCGGGTGGCGTACGAAGCGGATCTATCGACTTTGGTGGGGTCCTTCCCGCTGAAGGCTCCTCCTCCGTGTCTGGCAGATCCGCCGTAGGTGTCGACGACGATCTTCCGTCCGGTCACTCCTGTGTCGGCCGCAGGGCCGCCCAGCTCAAACCTTCCAGAAGGATTCACCACCAGATCTGTGGAGTCGTCGACGAGGTCGGCAGGGATAACGGCGCCAACGACGTACTTCGCCAGGTCGGATTCCATCGTTTCGATCGAAACGTCGGGGGCGTGCTGAGTCGAGATCAGCACCCGGGAAACCCGGATCGGCCGGTTCGCGAGGTATTCGACGCTGACTTGCGTCTTGCCGTCCGGGCGCAGATAACCGAGCGTTCCATCCCGCCGCACCTCTGCCAGTTGCTCGGCCAGGCGGTGCGCCAGCTGAATGGGCATGGGCATCAACTCCGGCGTTTCGTCGGCGGCGAATCCGAACATGATCCCCTGATCACCGGCGCCGAGTTGATCGTACAGATCGTGGGACCCTCCCCGCTCCTCTGTGGCGTGATCGACTCCCCCGGCGATGTCGGCGCTCTGCTGTTGAACTTCGATTTGCACACGACACGTCTCGGCGGAAAACCCAAGCCGATCGTCGGTATACCCGACGTCGGTAATGACCCTGCGGACGATGCCTTCGAGATCAGGGGCATACACTGAGGTGATCTCGCCGGCGACTACCACGAGCCCACCGGTGACCAAAACTTCACACGCCACCCGCCCCACCGGGTCGTGTTCGAGCACCGCATCCAGCACCGCATCGGCGATTCGGTCCGCAACCTTGTCGGGATGGCCTTCTGTCACGGATTCAGAAGTGAAATAGGAGGGTCGCACGGCCAGCAGTATACGGGTCAGGCCCGACGGATCTGAAGTACCAGATCCCACAGGCGATCGGCTACCTGGCGCTTGCCGAGAAGAGGCCACTCATCGGTTGAACCATCTGGACGCATGATGGTGACTCGATTGGTGTCGGTGCCGAATCCGCTGCCCTCTTCAGAGACGTTGTTCGCAACCAGGAGGTCAACCCCCTTGTCGGTGACCTTGCGTCTAGCGCCTTCGAGCGAGCCGGTTTCTGCCGCAAAACCAACCACCAGCGGGCGCTTCGAGAGCTGCGTCACACCGGCCAGGATGTCGGGGGTTGGCTCGAGAATCAGTTCGGGGATCCCTTCGGCACGGCGAAGTTTGGAGTCGAGCTGTGCGACCGGCCGGAAATCTGCGACCGCGGCGGCCAGCACAGCCACATCTACGGTGGGAGCCAGTCTCCACACCTGATCCGCCATCTCCTCGGCAGTCTCCACCGGGAATGACTCGACGCCGGCCGGCAGGGGCAAGTGTGAAGACGTCACGAGCAGCACCTCCGCGCCACGTGCTACGGCAGATTCAGCTATTGCGTAACCCATCTTCCCTGATGATCGGTTGCCGACATACCGCACAGGGTCGATTGGTTCCCGCGTGCCACCTGCCGAGATGAGGACCCGCCAACCCGTGAGCGGGCCCGCGAAGGCCGCTTCAATGGCCTCCACGACCTCGTCCGGCTCGACCATTCGACCGGCGCCCTCATCCCCGCCGGCGAGCGAACCGACGGTAGGGCCTATCAGGCGATGGCCGTCCTGGATCAGCTGCGTGACATTCCGCTGCGTCGCAGGGTGCTCCCACATCTCCGTGTGCATCGCCGGCGCCAGCAACACGGGAGCGGCGGTCGCCAGCAGCGTTGCCGAAAGGAGATCGTCACTCAGACCGGCGGCCAGCTTCGCCAGCGAGGCGGCGGTGGCGGGGGCAACTACGATCAATTCCGCCCACCTGCCCAATTCCGTATGCGGGCTGACGCGGTCGGTTCCGAACAGGTCGATATTGACGGGTTTTCCTGCGACTGCTGCGAAGGTTTGCTCTCCGACAAATCGCAGGGCGCTCTCCGTCATGATGACTTCGAGGTCGGCGCCTCGTTCGACCAGGCGGCGGGCGAGATAGACGGCCTTAAAGGCGGCGATCCCGCCGGTCACGGCCAGAAGGATCCGGCGATCCTTCACCATGGCGCTACTCGGTGTCTTCGAGAATGGCTGCAGTGACCTTCTGCTCGGCAATCTCTTCGAAGGCGATGGTTAGCGGCTTGCGGCTCAACGAATGGACCTGCGGAGGCACGTAGTGGCCAATACCTCCGCCCAATTCATTGAAATATGCATTGATCTGGCGCGCCCGCCGTGCCGCGAGCACTACGAGACTGAAACGCCCGCCCGTCAATTCGAGCGCGGTTTCCATGGGGGGAGGGGTATTCATAGCTCCATTCAGTGCGAGGGAGACCTGATTATATGCACGATCTCGTCAACTACTCGATCCAGTTCATCGTTGACCACCATGTAGTCGAACTTTCCCTGTGCCATTTCCTCTTGCCAGCCGGCAACTTCCAGCCTGGTCTGAATGTCCACTTCATCGGTATCACCCCGGGACCGCAAGCGCCTTTCGAGTTCAGCGCGGGACGGAGGAGCGAGGAAGATGGTCGTCGCGTCGGGATAGCTGCGTTTGACCTGCATCGCTCCGAGGTTCTCGATATCGAGCAACACATGCTCGCCCGCCTCGAGCCTGGAGAGGACAGGGCCGCGCGGTGTCCCGTAGTGGCGTCCGGAGTACTCGGCCCATTCGAGGAGCCGACCCTCTTCCACGAGTTCGTCGAACTCGTCTTCTCCCACGAAAAAGTAGTCGACCCCGTTCCGCTCCCCTGGACGGGGCCGGCGGGTCGTGGCCGAGACGCTGAAGTGAAACGGAATACGCTCTCGAAGACGAGCGACGACGGTGCTCTTGCCCACCCCCGACGGGCCGGAGATGACGAGGAGGGTTCCGGTGCTAGCCGAAGAGCTCGAGGAGGGTCTCCCGCTGACGTGCTCCGAGTCCGCGGATGCGCCGGTTGGAGGCGATTCCATGCTGCTCCATGATGCGTTTGGCTTTGACCTTCCCGGTTCCCGGAAGTGATTCCAGCACCGAGCCAACTTTGATCCCCGCGATGAGATCATCTTCATTGGCGCGGTCGAGCAACTCCGGGAATGTGATTGTTCCCATCTTCAGCAGTTGTTTAACCTCGGCCCGGACCTTGCGCGCATGCGCCGCCTTCTCGAGCGCAGCCTTGCGCTGCTCTTGAGAGAGTTCCGGTGGTGCCATAACAGAGTCTCCTCTCGGGTCCGCTGGCACTCTACCAACGGAGCGCGAGCCGCGAGTCGCCGGTCGCGAGTCACGGCCTCATTACGACGTCAGGACTATCCATATGTTCGTACGTCGGCGGCTATTGCCTCAGCCGCGGCTCGCGGATCGTCGGCCCTGGTGATCGGACGACCGATCACCAGCAGATCGGCGCCCCGACGAATCGCCTCCTCCGGGGTTGCCACCCTCTGTTGATCGCCGGCATCCTCGCCTTTCGGTCGGATACCCGGAGTCACCTTGATCAGCGACGGCGCAACCTCGTTGACAACACCCAGTTCCTTCACAGAGCAGACAACTCCTTCAACACCGGCTTCGGCCGCCAACCTCGACAACCTCGAGGTCAGCTTCCCGGCCGTTACCGGCAAACCAGAGTGAGCCAGCATTGCATCGGTGAGGCTCGTGAGTACCGTGATGCCGAGAACGCCGACCGGTCGCCCACGGGCTCCTGCCTCGAGACCCTCGACGGCAGCCTCGAGCATTTCGGCTCCCCCGGCCGCATGCACCGTGATCCAGCGGGCTCCCGCCATGCCGAGTTGCCTGGCCGCCCGGCTCACGGTGTGCGGAATATCGTGAAGCTTGGCGTCTACGAATACAGGTTTGCCCAGTTGGTCGAGAACGCCGATCAGACCGGGTCCGGGCCCCATCAGCAGCTCGAGTCCAATCTTGAATCCTCCAACAGATCCTGCCACGGCCCTGGCCAACCGGACGGCCTCTTCGGCGTTCGGCACATCCAGGGCGACGATGATCGGTGGATCGGCCGCATTCACCATGGCCGAACCGCTCCGATGTAGTCACGAATCGATGTCAGCTCTTGTTCCTCCATCAGGGTTCGAACCTCCTCGAGGAGCTTGGCGGCGACACGCGGACGGTCGAAGTGGGCGGTACCGACGCAAACCGCGGAGGCGCCCGCCAGCAGAAATTCGAGGACATCCGCGCCGCCGGTCACACCCCCGCAGCCGATGATCGGCACCTCGGGCAGAGCCCTGCGCGTTTCGAGCACACATCGCAGTGCGATCGGCTTCAACGGCGGTCCCGAATAGCCGCCGATCAATCCGGAAAGCAACGGTCGCCGTGTTCTGATATCGATCCCGGCTCCCCAAACGGTGTTGGTGAGTACGAGCCAATCAGCGCCGGCCGCCACCGCCGCCGCGCCAATCACACCAATATCCTCGGCGTTGGGAGACAGCTTGGCACCGATCGGGAGGCCCACCGCTTGCCGGACGGCGGCGACTACTGCACCGGTAGCTTCCGGATCGAGGGCAAACATCCCGTGCCCTTCGAGGTTCGGACATGAGAGGTTGATCTCAATGGCCTGCACGCCCGCGGTTTCGAGTCCGGCGGCGACCCGACCGAACTCGGCCGCCGTCTTCCCAACTGCCGAACCCCACACAGGGACGTCGAGGCCGGCGAGGTGTGGCCCTACCTGCTCAACCCAGGCCTCGATGCCGGGGTTTTGGATTCCGATACTGTTGAGCATGCCCAATCCCGAGGGCGCCAGGCGGGGGGCAGGGCGGCCCTCCCAGGGTTCCTCACTCACGGATTTCGCCACGGCGGCGCCGTACAGGGACAAATCAGCCACGCCCGCGAAGTCGACCACCGAGCCGACGGTTCCGGCTGCACCGATTAGCGGCGTTCGCAGTTCGACGGGGCCGAGGGTTGTGCTGAAGTCGATCACCGGTGCCACTCTTGCAGGCTATTCACTTCCAGTCGCGACTGCTCTCCCGCTTGGAGGCTGCGTGCAACTGCCAGTGCGCCCTGGACCGTAGTGACGCAGGGGATGCTTCTCCGGTGGGCCGCCCGGCGGATCAGCCGTCCATCGTTGCGCGCCCGGCCGCCGCGCGGGGTGTTGACGACGAGATCGACGTCGCCTGCTTCTATACGCTCCACCGTGTCCCGCAGGCCTTCCCCCACCTTGTTTACAGCTTCGGCGGCGAGCCCGAAGTGTGCGAGATAGCGGGCGGTTCCCGGTGAAGCGAGAATCCGGAAGCCGAGCATGGCGAATGCCTGAGCGGCAGCCAGACCGGTTGCCTTGTCGCGGTCGGCCAGCGAGAAGAAGACGGTTCCGTCGGGCGGCAGTTGATGACCGGCGGCGAGCAGCGCTCTGGCGTAAGCGACCCCAACGTCGATGCCGATCCCCATGACCTCCCCCGTTGCCCGCATCTCCGGACCGAGCACGACGTCCTCACCAGGGAACCGATCCCAGGGAAGAACAGCCTCCTTCACCGCAACGAACCTCCGGTCGGTCGGGGTCGGCAACACCCCTTCGACCCGAAGGCCATCGAGTGTGGATCCCAGCATGACCCGTGCAGCGACCTTGGCCAGGGGGACGCCGCTCGCTTTCGACACAAATGGAATCGTCCTGCTCGCCCGTGGGTTCGCTTCGAGCAAGAAAACGTCCTCGCCTTTCACTGCGAACTGCAGGTTGATCAGGCCCCGCACGCCCAGCGCCTCAGCCAGCGAGGTCGTGACCTCGATGATGGACTTCAACGTCTCTTCCGGCAAGGTAGGGGCCGGGATGACACAGGAGGAATCGCCGGAGTGAACGCCTGCCTCTTCCACGTGCTCCATTATCCCTCCTATCAGAAGCTCATTTCCGTCGAAAACGGCATCCACGTCGACCTCCACCGCCGATTCGAGGAAGCGATCGATGAGCAAAGGTGAATTGGCGAGATCGAGGCCGACTCCCCCACCGTCGCCGTAGAGCTCTCGCAGATAGGCAGACAGATCTTCGTAGCTCCACACGACTCTCATCGCTCGCCCCCCGAGGACAAACGATGGGCGTACCAGTACCGGCAACCCGATCCGGTCGACGACCTCCTCGGCATCCAACGGGGAGGTGGCGATCCCGTGTGGTGGCTGCTTGATACCGAGTTCCGCGCACAGCGCCGAGAACCGGCGACGGTCTTCGGCGACCTCGATGGCGGCGGGCGGCGTACCGGCGATAGGCACTCCGGCTGCCGCCAGATCCCCGGCGAGATTGAGCGGTGTCTGTCCGCCCAGTTGCACGATGACCGCCTCCGGTTGCTCGCGCTCAACCACGGTGAGAACGTCCTCGACGGTCAAGGGCTCGAAGTAGAGGCGATCCGAGGTGTCGTAATCGGTTGAGACGGTTTCAGGATTGCAGTTGATCATGACCGTCTCGTAGCCGGCCGCCTGCAATGCGTACGAAGCGTGTACGCAGCAGTAGTCGAACTCGATGCCCTGCCCGATTCGATTCGGACCAGATCCGAGCACGATGACCGTGCGGCTCCCGGCCGGAGGCGCCTCATCATCTTCCTCGTATGTCGAGTACAGGTATGGCGTCGAAGCTTCGAACTCCGCTGCGCATGTATCCACCGTCTTGAAGGTGGTCCTCACCGACCACCGGCCCCTGAGTCGGCGGATCTTCTGCTCGGGCAAAGCCCAGAGATAGGCGAGTTGGGCGTCCGAAAAGCCGAAGCGCTTCGCCGTCCGCAGCGCGATCGGAGTCGGTCGCGACTCCTCGAGTTCGGTACGGATCTCGACGATCTCGAGCATCTGATCGATGAACCACGGGTCGATTCCTGTGGCGACGGCGAGTCCCCCAACGGATACGCCTCTTCGGAGCAGCTCTGCAATTTCGAAGATACGGTCTGGAGTGGGTCGCCGAACTCTCTCCTCGAGCTCTTTCTGGCTCGCGTCGACGAGCGGGCGTTCTCCCGCATCTGCATTTAGGCCTTTGCGGCCGGTCTCGAGACTCCTCAGCGCTTTCTGCAGCGCCTCGGGGAAGGTTCGACCAATCGCCATGGCTTCTCCGACACTCTGCATCGAGGTTCCCAACCGGGGTTCGACGGACGGGAACTTCTCGAAGTCGAAGCGGGGGACCTTGACGACGACGTAGTCGAGTGCAGGCTCGAACGATGCAGGCGTCGAGCCTGTGATGTCGTTGGTTATCTCATCGAGGCTGTAGCCAACGGCGAGTAAGGCGGCGATCTTGGCAATCGGGAACCCGGTCGCCTTCGATGCGAGTGCGGACGATCTCGACACCCGTGGATTCATTTCGATCACGAGCCTCCGTCCCGTTGCCGGATCAACGGCGAACTGGACGTTGGATCCCCCGGTCTCGACGCCAACCGCCCTCAGGCAGGTGATGGCCTCGTCGCGCATGTCCTGATACTCACGATCCGAGAGGGTCTGAATCGGCGCAACTGTGATGGAATCGCCCGTGTGTACGCCCATGGGGTCCAGGTTCTCAATCGAGCAGACGATTACTGCATTGTCGTGCCGGTCGCGCATGACTTCGAGTTCAAACTCCTTCCAACCAGACACGGACTCTTCGACAAGAATCTCACCCGTTGGTGACGCCGCGAATCCTTTTCCGGCGAGATCTATGAATGATTCCTCGTCCTCGGCAATCCCGGTACCTCCGCCTCCGAGAATGAACGAGGGGCGGATCATCGCCGGATACCCGATCCGGGTGACGGCGACCATGGCCTCATCCATCGACCGGACGTACACCGCGTTCGGAGTTTGCAGGCCTGCCGCCTCCATGAGTTCTTTGAACCGCCCCCGATCTTCAGCGGCTTCGATGGCCTCGAGGCCGGCGCCAATCAGCTCAAGGTCGTATCGATCGAGCACGCCCAGGCGTGCGAGCTCGGCGGTGACGTTGAGGGCCGTCTGGCCGCCCAGGGTGGGCAACAGAGCGTCCGGCCGTTCCTTTCGAATGATTGCCTCGATCACGGCCGGAGTGATCGGCTCGAGGTAGGTCGCATTTGCCACCTCAGGGTCGGTCATGATCGTGGCCGGATTTGAGTTGACCAGGATGATCCGGAAGCCCTCGCGCCGCAGGGCCTTGGCAGCCTGAGTGCCGGAGTAGTCGAACTCGGCGCCCTGCCCGATGATGATCGGACCGGAACCGATGAGCAGGATCGAATGGAGATCGGAACGGCGGGGCATCAGGAGCCTAATGCCCTTATGAACTCGCCGAACAAGGGGTCGGCGTCGTGTGGTCCTGGTGCGGCCTCGGGATGAAACTGGACTCCAAACGCTCCGGCCTCTCCGGCGCGCAGGCCCTCGAGTGTGCGGTCGTTGAGGTTCACGTAGGTGGGCTCAACGGGACCGTACGGTGACTCCACGGCTCCCCGTTCGTCCGGCGTCCCGAGGCCGGCCAGGTCCACCGAGAACCCATGATTGTGGGCGGTGATCGACACGCGACCGTCGCTGATCCTGCGCACCGGGTGATTGCCACCATGGTGGCCGAACGGCAGCTTGACCGTGGCGGCGCCCAGGGCCAGTCCGAGGACCTGGTGGCCGAGACAGATCCCGAACACAGGCATGGTGCCGAGCGTCGCCCGCACCGCTGCGATCGGACCGGCGAGCGGTTCCGGGTCACCCGGTCCGTTCGACAAGAACAGAGCGTCGGGGTGGAGTGCTGCAATGTCGGCCGCACTGGTTCCGGCAGGCACGACCGTGACGTCGAGGCCGTGACCGGCCAGACGCGCGCAGATGTCCCGTTTGATTCCCAGGTCGAGCGCAACGATCCGGCCGCGCCGCGGACCGACTGCCGGTACCTCGTAGGGCCGGGACGTGGTGACATCTTTCACCAGGTCGCGGCCTTCCAATCGAGGTGCCTCGACGGCCGCCGACCGAACCGCCGCCCGGTCGACTCCGCCACCAATGGCGGCGGGCATCGAACCGAAGCTCCGCACATGGCGAGTCAATCGACGGGTATCGACACCGGCCACCGCGATCACCCCGTGCAGTTGGAGGTAGTCGGCGAGCGAGCCCTCTGCACGCCAGTTCGAATGGGTTCGAGCCAGCGACCGCACGACCAGTCCTGCGCCGAAAGGCCGGTCGGCCTGGGAGTCCAGGCCGGTCGTACCGTAATTGCCGATGTGCGGAGATGTCATGAGGACGATCTGCCCCGCATAGGAGGGATCGGTGAGGATCTCCTGATATCCGGTCATCGAGGTGTTGAATACCAGTTCGCCGCTGGAGATCCCTTCGACGCCGATGCTGTGCCCCTCGAAGACGGTTCCGTCTGCTGTGATGACGTATCCCGGCGTCTTCACCTGCCCACCTCGTTCGTCAAGAGACCTTTGTAGATCGTGACGACGGGCCGTCCTCTCAGCGGAGTGCCCAGCCAGGGCGAGTTCTGTGATCTCGATTCGAAGTGTTCAGGAGTCCAGATCCGGTCTGGATCGAACACCACCACATTCGCCGGGCCACCCGTTTCCAGCCATTGTCCATGGTCGACGAATTCGGCCAGGTGGGCCGGGGCAACGGCCATTCGTTGAAAGAACGCAACCGGATCATCTTCGAGGATGGACCAGGCAATTGACGCTGAGGTCTCGAGTCCGATGATCCCCCTCGGAGCATCCTCGAGCGCCACTTCCTTTTCCTTGCTCGTGTGTGGTGCATGGTCCGTGGCGATTACTTCAATCGTCCCATCACGAACGGCGCCGGCTACCGCGGCAACATCGTCTGCGGTCCGCAGCGGTGGATACATCTTCATGACCGGGTTGCGATCGAGAAGGCGGCGATGATCGAGCGAGAAGTGGTGGGGTGCAGCCTCGGCCGTGACCGGGACACCGTCGGATCGCGCCGCTCGTACCAGCGAAACGGTACCGGCCGTCGAAACATGCTGGACGTGGTAGCGGACCCCCGTTCTGGCCGCGAGTACCAGATCACGAGCGACCACTCGCTCCTCCGCCTCCGCCGGGAGCCCGCCGATGCCGAGGGCGGCCGACACGATACCCTCATGGATGTGCCCACCTGCCGTCAGCGCGGCCTCCTCGGCGTGCTGGGCCGCGACGCCGCCGAGCCTGCCGATACGGACCATCGCCTCCTCCAGCACCTCGGGTCGGGCCACGCTGTCGCCATCGTCGCTGAAGATCCGCACGCCCGCCTCCCAGAGTTCTTCGATCGGGCCGACCTCATCACCTCTTCGGCCGGCGGTCAGCGCCGCCGCCGGCCGCACCTCGACGAGTCCAACCTCGTCCCCTCGGCGAACCATTGATTCGACCAGATGTCCACGGTCGGTAGCAGGATCGGTGTTGGCCATCGGGACCACACCGGTGAAGCCTCCGGCCGCGGCAGCCCGCGAACCGGTCTCGATGTCTTCCTTCCAGGTTTGACCCGGCTCCCGGAAGTGAACATGAATATCAACGAAGCCCGGCCCGATCAAACACCCTGAACAATCCAGGACCTTGCCGCCCGCAGAACCGGCACCGATGCCTGCTATCCGACCGTCCTCGATCATGATGTCGGCGCGACGAATCCCGCTGGGAGTCACGAGCATGCCACCACGAAGCCTGATCATGTCTCGACCTCCTCCAACAGCACCTGGTCGACACCGTCGACCTCGCAGACCTGCACGCTGACTCGCTGGTCCCGGGAGGTGGGAAGGTTCTTACCAACGTGGTCGGCTCGAACGGGTAGCTGGCGATGCCCGCGATCCACCAGCACCACCAACCGGACGGCGGCCGGGCGGCCACGCTCGATCAAGGCGTCTAGGGCGGCGCGGGCGGTGCGCCCGGTGTAAAGCACGTCGTCGACCAGAATCACGGTCTTCTCGGTGATGCCAAACGGGAGATCAGATTGGACGGCCTCCATGGGAGCCGGCCGATCGTCACGATGCCGGCTGATATCTAATCCTCCGACCGGCACCGGCATTCCGCCAATGTCGTTCAGGTTGCGGGCGAGCCGTTCGGCCAGTGGCACCCCGCGCGTCTGGATCCCGACCAGGGCGAGATCGGCGCCAACCGTCGCTTCGAGGATCTCATGAGCGAGGCGTCGCAGCGACCTCTCGATGTCGGCGGAGGTCATCACGGTGGTCATGACTGCGCTCACAAGAAAGCCGCCTCTCGGGCGGCATCGGTGGCAAGGATCGGCATGTTGGCTCCTTCTCGGCCTCACCGGACCGACTTAAAGGACGTTTCGGCGGCAGCGTAGCACCGATCCCGGCCGCGACCGGGGATCACTCCTCGGTTGAACGCTCTGCTCTCGCCAGATGACCGAGCACCCCGTTCACGAAAGCACCGCTTCGCTCTGTGGAGTAAGTCTTGGCCAGTCGAACTGCCTCAGACACGATCACCGCTTGGGGGACATCTCGTTCATATCGAAGTTCGTAGAGCCCGATACGTAACACGGTGCGATCGACGGGCGGCATCCGTTCGAGGCTCCAGTGTTCTGAAGCCTCTTCGATGGATCGATCGAGGGTGGCTTTGTGTTCGAGTACGCCCCGGATGATCCGGTTTGCCTTGGTGGACACGTTGTCGATGTCCACGTGATCAGCCTTTCGCTGTTCTGCCTCGTACAGGTGTTGAAGCGCTATGTCGCGCGGCTCGACGTTCACGCGCGAGTGAGGTAGGCGCCGCTGCGGGTATCGACCTTGATCACATCGCCCGAGTCGACAAAGAGGGGAACCTGTACGACCAGGCCCGTCTCGACCGTGACCGGTTTCGTGGCGCCCGATACGCGATCTCCCTTGACGGCCGGTTCGGATTCCGTGACCTTCAGTTCCACCGCGGCAGGGAGGTCGACACCGATGGGTGTTCCCTCGTACATCGCCAGCACAACGGTCATCCCCTCAACCATGAAGCGCTCATCGTCACCGATCAGATCCGTCGAGACGGCGAACTGGCCGTACGTTTCGAGGTCCATGAAGTGGAATCCCATGTCATCGCGGAAGAGGTACTGGTGATCTTTCCGCTCGATGATCGCTCTGTCGACGTCTTCACCAGCGCGAAACGTCCGGTCGAGGACGGCTCCGGTCTCGACGTTCTTGAGCTTCATACGAACAAACGCCTTACCCTTGCCGGGCTTGACATGCTGGTACTCGACGATATTGAATAGACCGTTGTCGAGCTGCAACGCCATTCCCGGCTTTACTTCGTTCGTGGAGATCATTGGCGGATACCTCGGAGCTTCGGCGGCAGCAGTGTAACCCGCAACCCCGGGTGGCCGGCCGACGGGGGTTCCCAATCGTGCGTTCTGAGTGGTGAGCCGGCACCCGGACATCACCCTCCAGGCATCTCCTCCTTCCGGCGGTCAGACCAGTCCGACCGCCGCCAGCCCCACTGAGATATCGTCATCGGTGACGTACACGAGTTTCGTCCGGCCGAAGTCCTCGAGGAGTGCCATCCGCAGCCCCTCTGCATCACGCTTCTTGTCGAGACCGATGAGACGGCGCACCTGGTCGAGATCCACACCGGGTGAGACGACTGGAAGGCCGAGCTGTTCCAGCAAGCCTCGCTGTCGAGCCGCGCCGCGGAACCCACATCGGATTTCGCTGACTGCACCCGCCGCCACCATCCCGATCGCCACGGCTTCGCCGTGCGAAATACCGGCCGCGACTTCGATTCCGTGTCCGATTGTGTGCCCGTAGTTGAGAATGCCTCTCCTCCCCTCTTCGCGGAAGTCGGCGGACACTACGTCGACCTTCACTCGCACTGCCCGGGTGATGACCTGGGTCAGGTCGGGTTGACCGCCGCTGCGGTCGAATAGGTCCACCAGGCCCGGGTCGGCGATGAACCCCGCCTTGATGGCTTCGGCGAAGCCTTCCCGAAGGAGATGCTCCGGCAGTTGCTCGATCCCGTTGACATCGATCACCACTCTGCTCGGATGGCGGAACAGGCCGATGAGGTTCTTACCTCTCAAGTTGAGGCCGGTCTTTCCTCCTACAGAGGCGTCTACGGCGCCCAGGAGCGTCGTCGATTGATAGACGGCTTCGACACCTCGCAACCACGTCCCGGCGATGAACCCGGCAAAATCAGTGATGGCTCCACCTCCGACCCCTACGATCGTGTCGTGCCGGCCGATGTTGAGTTCGGCGAGCCACTCGTACGTCGACGAGGCCACCTGCATGTCCTTGACGGCATCACCGTCCGGCATGACCTTCAGCGTCGCAGGCGTTCCACCGGATCGAATCGCCCGGATCGTGCGGTCGGCGACTTCGCCCGCTCCAGGCTGGGCAAGGACCGCCGCTTGCGTGCGTGACGTCCGCGGTGGCAGAAAGGGATCCGGCGTTCCGCGCCCGATCAGAATCTCAGATCTCTCGTTGATCAGAATCTGTTCCATCGGACGATTGCCTCCCCCGCAACCTGATCTGGGGTGAGATCATCGGTTTCTATTACCCCGTGGCAGGCACGATCGTACAGTCCGCTTCGAGCCGCCAGGACCTCTGTCAGGACGGTCAAACGATCTGCGGTGACCAGCAGCGGCCGGCCAGGTTCGTCACCGATCCGCCTCGCCAGTGTCGCCGGACGAGCAGCGAGATAGACAACGGTCCCGGTGGCACGAATCAGGTCGATATTCGCGTCACTGAGGACGATTCCACCGCCGGTCGCCACCACCGTGTCTCTCTCGCCGGCCAGGCGGTTCAACACCGCGGCCTCGGCTTCTCGAAACGATGCCTCTCCGTCGCCTTCGAACATCTCGGCAATCGACCTGCCCGCCTCCGAAACGACCCGGACGTCGGTGTCAACGAAACGACAACCGGTCAACTCGGCGATGCGCCGGCCGACCACCGTCTTGCCGGATCCCATCATGCCGATCAGCCACAGGTGCGCCATCAGAAGGCGTCGAGCCGGGCCCTGTACGCATCGACGGTCTGCCGGAAGTCATCCACCGTGTCACCACCAAAAGAGCGTTGCATCTCGGCGGCCAGAACGAATGCGACCATTTGCTCGGCCACAACGGCGGCAGCTGGGACCGCGCATATGTCGGAACGTTCTCGGAATGCGACGTCCGCTTCCTTGGTGGTGACATCAACGCTCGCCAAAGGGCGCATCAATGTGGCGATTGGCTTCATGGCGGCCCGAACGCGCAAAGGCTGTCCGGTCGACATCCCGCCTTCGGTGCCGCCGGCTCGATCGCGATTACGACGCCACGAGCCGTCTTCGTAGAAGATCTCGTCGTGCGCCGTCGAGCCACGCTCGCGCGCCGTGGCAAATCCGTCCCCCACCTCAACCGCCTTGATCGCTTGAATCGACATGAGCGCTTCGGCCAGCAGGGCGTCGATCTTTCGATCCCAATGCACATGGCTGCCGATCCCGGCCGGTAACCCGTATGCGATGACCTCAACTATGCCGCCGAGCGTGTCGCGATCGGCTTTGGCCGCCTCGATCTCGGCAATCATCGACTGCTCTGCGGTCGGATCGAACACCCGCACCGGTGAATCATCGATGGCCCGGCGATCGGCCGGGGTCGGAACTGATCCAGCGGATGTCTCCACCGAACCGATGGCGACCACGTGGCTCACGACCTCGACGTCGACCAGGGAGAGTAACTGCTTGCACAGGTATCCAACGATGGTCCGCGCCGCCGTTTCGCGAGCCGACGATCGCTCGAGAACATCCCTGGCGTCGTGGGTGTCGTATTTGAGCATCCCGGCGAGATCCGCATGGCCGGGGCGCGGCGTGGTCAGTGGCCGTTTGGGCTGTGCCGGTTCTGCCGACATCTCCTCGGCCCAGCGCGGCCACTCGGTGTTGCGTATCAGGACGGCCACGGGGCTACCCAGCGTGAAACCGTGACGGATCCCACCCAGCACCTCGAGTTCGTCCTTTTCGAGCTTCATTCGATTCCCGCGTCCGTAGCCCATGCGACGCCGCGCCAGTTCGACCGAGAGCTCCCCGGTGGAAAAGGGCAGGCCGGCCGGGAGTCCTTCGACGATGGCGACGAGGCCCGGACCGTGCGATTCACCGGCGGTGAGGAATCGAATCATGGCCAAGAAGGTACCAGGAAACCGGTACGAGGTAATAGGTTATAGGGGGGAAGGTCCAGGACATCGTTGGCGGTTTGTAGACCGTCTATGGGGTTCATGCCGCGTGTCATGATTTGTGGGACAGGTCATTGTTGGGACCTGATCTGAAGGAGAGTCATGTCGAAGCCTCCGTTG
>JARGFH010000068.1 GCA_029210695.1 Acidimicrobiia bacterium | reverse complement strand
AGAGCCCTCCTCTACGCCGGAAAACCCAACTGGAATCTACTCGCCACCATCACACCCCGCTGAAATCCGATGAGCCACGTTACCGATGCCAACGGCAACAACGCCGTGACCGTGACCCGCACAGTCGACGTGGTCGACACAACGGTGCCGGTGATCACACTGTCTGGTGCGGATCCGGTGACGATCGAAGTGGGGAGCCCGTATGTGGATGCCGGAGCGACCGCCTTTGATATTGGTGACGGCAACCTGACCGGGTCAATTATCACCGTGAACCCGGTGAACACTGCGGTCGTCGGCAGCTATGTCGTTACTTATGACGTTTCGGATGCGAGCGGGAATGCGGCTGTTCAGGTGACCCGGGCGGTGGATGTGGTCGACACAACGGTGCCGGTGATCGCACTGTCTGGTGCGAACCCGCAGATCGTCGAGGTCGGGTCGCCGTATGTGGAGTTGGGGGCTACGGCTTCTGATAACTATGACGGGGACCTGCCCGGCTCGATCGCGATTGACGCATCCGCAGTAAGCACGGCAGTCGTTGGTTCCTACACGGTCACCTATGACGTTTCGGATGCGAACGGGAATGCGGCTGTCACCGTGTCCCGGATTGTGGATGTTGTGGATACGACAGTGCCGGTGATCTCGTTGACAGGAGCCAACCCGCAGACGATCGAGGTCGGTAGCCCGTATGTCGAGTTGGGGGCGACTGCTTCTGACACCTATGACGGGGATATTTCAGGTTCGATCGTGATCAACGCCACTGCAGTGAATACCTCGGTGGTTGGTTCGTATCCTGTGTTTTATGACGTGACGGACGCCGCCGGGAATCCCGGTTCGGCGATCCGTACGGTCAATGTGGTGGATACGACAATCCCGGTTGTCGCGTTGACTGGTGCGAACCCGCAAACCATTGAGGTCGGTAGCTCCTATACCGAGCTCGGAGCTTCTGCTTCTGATAACTATGACGGGGATATCTCGGGCAGCATCCTCATCGATGCGACCGGTGTTGATACCAACACGGTTGCTTCCTACGTCGTGACCTACGACGTTACCGATGCCAACGGCAACAACGCCGTGACCGTGACCCGCACAGTCGACGTGGTCGACACAACGGTGCCGGTGATCACACTGTCTGGTGCGGATCCGCAGACGATCGAGGTCGGTAGCCCGTATGTGGAGTTGGGGGCGACTGCTTCTGATAACTATGACGGAGATATCTCGGGAATAATCGTGATCGATGCGACCGGTGTCACCAACACTGTTGGTTCCTATGTCGTGACCTACGACGTCTCCGACATCAATGGCAACGCGGCTGTCACCGTGACCCGCACGGTCGACGTGGTCGATACGACCATTCCGGTCGTCACACTGTCTGGTGCGAACCCGCAAACCATTGAGGTTGGCAGCCCCTATGCCGAGTTGGGTGCGACTGCTTCTGACAATTACGACGGGGACCTGTCCGGCTCGATCTCGATTGACGCATCCGCAGTAGACACGGCAGTCGTCGGTTCCTACTCGGTGACCTATGACGTGACCGATGCCAACGGCAACGCGGCAGTGCAGGTGACCCGAACCGTGGACGTGGTTGATACAGGTGTTCCGGTCATCATCATGCTGGGTGTGTCGCCCGTGACAGTTGAAGTCGGGTCCGCGTATCTGGATCCCGGTGCCACCGCCTTCGACATCGGTGACGGCAACCTGACGGCATCGATTGTGACGGTCAACCCGGTCGACCCTGGGGTGGTTGGCACGTATGGGGTGACGTATGACGTTGTCGACTCACAAGGAAATGCTGCTGTTCAGCTGACTCGCACCGTCAACGTGGTTGACACCACCATCCCGGCTATCACGCTGACTGGTGCGAATCCGCAGGTGATTGAGGTCGGCACCGCGTATTTGGAGTTGGGTGCGACGGCGCTGGACAACTACGACGGGGACCTATCGGGCAGCATCGTGATTGACGCCACGTCGGTCAACACTGGAGTGGTCGGTGCCTACACCATCACGTATGACGTTTCGGATGCCAACGGCAACGCTGCTGCCGCTGTGACCCGGACGGTCAATGTGGTTGACACCACCGTCCCAGTGATCACTCGGCTAGGTGCGAGTCCGCAGACTATCGAAGTCGGCACTGGATACACCGAGTTGGGTGCGACCGCGTTGGACAACTATGACGGGGACCTATCGGGGCACATCGTGATTGACGCCACCGGCGTCGATGCCTCGACAGTTGGTGCATACACGGTTACCTACGATGTTGCCGATTTGCAGGGCAATGCGGCTGTCACCGTGACCCGCACGGTCAATGTGGTGGACACAACGGTGCCGGTGATCACTCTGGTGGGTGCTGATCCGGTGACGATCGAAGTGGGCAGCCCGTATGTGGATGCTGGTGCGACCGCCTTCGACATCGGCGACGGCGATCTGACCGGTTCGATTGTCACAGTGAACCCGGTGAACACTGCGGTTGTCGGCGCCCACACCATCACTTATGACGTTTCGGACACAAACGGCAACCCAGCAGCCACGGTGGTCCGCATGGTGAATGTGGTGGACACCACCATCCCGGTGATCACTCTCATCGGGGCGAACCCGCAGACCATCGAGGTGGGCTCCGTCTATTCGGAGTTGGGTGCAACCGCGTTCGACAACTACGACGGGGACGTGACCGCGTCGATTGTGATCAATAGCGGGGTGGTGAACACAACCGCGGTCGGCTCCTACGCTGTTATCTACGACGTCACGGATGCCGCCGGTAATCCGTCGAGTGCCGTCAGGGTCGTGGACGTGGTCGACACCGGACTGCCGGTGATCACTCTCATCGGGGCGAACCCTCAGACCATTCAGGTGGGCGCTACATATGCCGAACTCGGAGCGACGGCATTCGACGCCAACGACGGCAATCTGTCCTCCGCCATCGTGATCGACGCCTCGGCGGTGAACCCCGCGGTGGTTGGACCATACCCGGTGACCTACGACGTCTCGGATGCGGCAGGCAACGCGGCAGTGCGAGTCACTCGCACCGTGAACGTCGTCGACGCAACTGCCCCGGCGATCAGCCTCCTCGGGGCGAACCCACTCGTGCTCGAGGCGGGATCTCCGTTTGTGGATCCGGGCGCGTCAGCGTTCGATGCGTACGATGGTGATATCTCCGGGTCGATCGTCGTCAACGCCTCACTGGTGAACACGTCGAGACTCGGCTCCTACCCGGTCACATACAACGTGGCGGATTCAGAAGGTAATCTGGCGCCGACGGTGACCCGGACGGTGCGCGTGGTGGATACCACCCCTCCGGTTATCACGTTGGTCGGCCCCAATCCGCTGTCGCTGTTCGTCGGGGGCATCTATCTCGAGCCGGGTGCCAGCGCTATCGACGGATTCGACGGCACCATCTCCGGGTCGATCGTCGTGGACGTGAGCGCGTTGAATCTGGCTGCGGCCGGCACCTATCCAATCTTCTACTCGGTGGTCGATTCCTCCGGGAACCCGGCAACGGCCATACGGCTGGTCTCCGTGGTCGTGCCTAACTCGCCGCCGATTGCCGTCGATGATCGCTACACGGTCAATGATGTGGGGGAGATCGGCGTGCCGGCCCCGGGCGTCATGGGCAACGACACGGACATTGACGGCGACGCACTGACGGTGACCCTGGTGTCGGCCCCGAACTTCGGAGAGTTGGTGCTCAACCCGTCGGGTTCGTTCACCTATACCTACGACGGACTGGGCGGCGTCGAGGACGTATTCATCTACCAGGTGTCGGATGGCCGCGGCGGATCTTCCCGGGCGGCCGTTCGAATCGTGGTCCCGGTGTTGAATCAGCCGCCGGTGGCCGAAGATCACACGGCGGTGATCAACGAGGACGGAGTCGCCCGGATCCTGGTCACCGATGGATACGATGCGGAGGGAGATCCGGTCGTGCTGGCGGTAACACGTCAACCGGCGGCGGGCACGGCCTCGGCCGACCATGGTGCAATCGTATTCCTGCCGCCTGCCGACTGGTTCGGTGAGGCGTCGATCGGGTACTCGCTCACCGACTCGTTCGGGTCGGTGGCGTCGGGGTCGGTTTCGGTGGTTGTGAACCCGGTCAATGATCCACCGCGAGCCGGCTCGGACGTGATCGTTCTGGCCAGCTACCTTGCATCCATTCTGGACGTCTTGCACAACGACTACGACGTAGAGGGCGAGACCCTCACGATCGTGTCGGTCACTCAGGGCGAGCACGGTACCGTCGAACTCGTCGACGGCAAAGTGCTCTACACCCCGCACACAGGCTGGGTGGGGACGGACAACTTCACCTACACAGTGTCCGATCCGAACGGGGCAACGACGGTGGTCGATGTTTCGGCGGAAGTTGTCTCTTCAGCCCTGATCACCGCTATCGGTCTTTCCGGCATAGTTGGAACGGGCCTCCTCGAAATCGATCCGCCCGAACCGCTGACGCTCGCCAGGGTGGCGTTGGATACTCCGCATGCGATACGACTTTTCACCCAGGCGTTCTTCCAGAGCCTCTCCGCCATGCAGCTGCCGCTGGTGCTGCTGCTCTTCGCGGCACTGTGGTTCCTCGTCGGTGGCACTCCGTGGGCAACCGGGCTGCTGGCCAGACGCCGCCACTGGGCGGTCGTGTGGGTGGGGCCCGAGGACAAACTCAATGTGTACACCGAACCGTCTGAACGGAGTTCCGTCGCCTTCAAGCTGTTGCCAAATGCGAGGGGACTCGTCTCGATCGAGCGACCGGTGCGCGATGCGGAAACCGGCACGGTGTGGCTCCCGGTTTCTGCCGACATCGGACATGGATGGGTCAACCGGGCGAACGTGACCGAGGATGTCGACTCGATCGAGTTCGCCAGCGACCTTCGCCCGAACCGACTGGTGGATCGTCTCGCCCGTTTGCGCCGTCGCGGGATCGGATCCGGGCTGTTGGATGGACGGGGCATGTTCGTTGCGCTCAACGGGCAGGCCGTGAACGTGCCGGGGGACCAGGTACTGGACATCCTCACCAACGACCACGGGGGAGAGGCGCCGAGCTTGCTGGAGTTGTTCCTGGAGTCATGGCGGTCTTCGAACCACGAGCTGGCCGTGGATGCGCCGCTGGAGCGGTCACACCTCATCCCGGCCGAATGCAAGAACTACCACTACTTGAGCGTGCGCTCGCCGGGCAGCCCGGGCTGGATGATCTTCTTCGAATACCGCCGCGGCCGGGCCCGGATCGCCGGACTGGGCGCCGAAGCGTAAGGCGGGGCGGCTGAGGGTTCGGTCCCCCCCAGGGTGTTCTGTCGCGGTTTGAGTCCGACACGTGGCCGCTCAGAAACGTCCTCCACCAGCGTCAGCTGGGGGAGGTGGCCTGCTGCCGATGCAGCAGGGCGGAGGGGGAATGGCCGAACACCTGTGGGACCGGGACGAGACCCGCAGGACACCCCCCTCAGTCCGGCTACGCCGGACAGCTCCCCCGCAAGCGGGAGAGCACGCTGTAATGGGATGGCCGCCGCTGAGACGGCGGGCCCGTCGCGCAAACCGACACCCCGGAGGGGGGAGCGTTTCTGCGTCGAAGCGGAGCGTAAGGCGAAAGGGTAGACGGGTCGGTCCCCCCGCAGGGGGGGAAGGTACCTGCGCCGAAGCGGAGCGGAGGCGGAGGTAGGGGGGCAGTCACCCCTGACCGAACAACATACGCATAGTCTGATATGCACATGTTTTCTGAACGAACTCAGGTGCTGCTCACTCCTGCCCAGCGGCATCGGCTCGAACGACTGGCAGAGGACCGACAGCTCTCGATGGGAGCGTTGATCCGCGAGGCGATAGACGCATACACCGTTCCGGCAATCCGAATAGGGAGCGAAGCGGCGGAGCTTCTGTTTTCGCTCGAGGCTCCGGTCGACGACTGGGAGGTCATGAAGGACGAGATCCTCCGTGGAGCCACGGCGTGACGGTGTTCTTCGCCACCGGTGTGTCATGTTCGCGGCAGGAGCGTCGCATCCGATGCGACAGCCGTGCAGGGAGTTGATCGATGCGGTTGTCGACGGTCGGCTCGATGCAGCCGTCTCGCTGGAGGTGGTGCAAGAGATTCTCCATCGCTTCTCAGGCTCGGGGCGGCGGGATGTGGGTGCGGCAATGGCAAAAGCGATACTCGACCTGTTCGCTCCGGTGCTGCCGATCACCGAGCGGATGATGCGACGTATGCCGGCTCTGTTCGCCGAGTACGAGGACCTGTCGGCGCGTGATCTGGTGCACGTCGCTACCTGTATGGAGGTGCGCATCGATGTGATCGTGAGCCAGACCGAGGATTCGACCAGGTCGAGGGTCTTCGCCGTATCGACCCAGGCGACGCCACGGCCGTGCTCCTCTAGTCCAAACCCCTCGCCAGAAGTCTCCTATTGAGTGGAAGGAAATGAACCGGTGGAGCCTTGGATCGGCGCGGTCGGCAAAGTAGAAGGAGGGGCTCCTGATGGAGCCCCTCCTTCCCATTAGGGTGTCATGCTTCTACGGCGTGTAGGGGTTGTCTCTGAAGTCGTAGATGAATTCCTGGACGTTCTCGCGATCCACACGGAACACTCCGCCGGTACCAGCGCAATTGCCGTTGATCCCAAATGATGTCACCGCTGCCACGACACGATCCGTGCCGTCGCCGAAGTAGTTTGGCCCCCCGGAGTCGCCGAAACACGTGCCCCCGGTCGAATGGTTGTTCGACAGCAGCATTGAGAAGTCGCCGGTGAATCCCGGGACGTTGATCTGGATCAGACGAGGCGATGCCTCATACCTGGCACGATCGCTCTCGACAAACACGGGATTGATCCGCTGCAGACCGTAGCCGACGGCATTGAATGTCACGTTCTCCCGACCGCGCCTCGTGTTCAGCGCATCGAGTGCATTCACTTCGGGAAGACTGGCATAGTTGCTGGAATCGATTACGTACGGTTCCTCCAACTCGAGTACGCCGACGTCGTTGACGAAGAAGGGGAAGTCGGGATAGTCCGGATGGGCCGCCCAGTTCTTCACCTCGATCGTGTTGTTTCCGCCCCCAAAGGGGTAGTCGTTGTCGCCGTTCTGGACGTCAGCCTCTGTGAACACACGGAGACCGGTGAACTCGCCCGGGGCGCCTGCACAGTGGCCGGCGGTCAATACGATGGTTGGACTCATCAACGCGCCGGAGCATCGGTATGCAGGTTCTCCGTCGACATCCATGATGATCAGAACGACCTCTGGGTGGTCGTCGGTGCGCTCACCGTTGGTAATGGCCCCGCCTGGCAATGCCAGGACAATTGACATAGCGCCAACCAGCGCCAGGATGGATAGCTTTCTCACGAACCCTCCCATGACTCATGTGGCCTCCTGCCACTGAGAGTGAGCCTAGCCCACCGCAAGTTGGGACGCCTCAGGAAACGGCGGTCGTAACGCCGACGTCTCATCGATGACTACCCTAATGAGAAGGGGAGGCAAGACCGAGGTGGAATTGCCTATGCGAAGAGTCCTGATAGTGATTACTGGTTTTGCACTGATTGCTGCGGCGTGCGCGAACGGCGGCGGCGTTCCTCTCGATGATGCCGCACTTCCGGAGGTCGAGGCGTCGACCCCGGCAGACGATGCTGCAGATGCCTCCGCGGCCGATCAACCGGCGGAGGAGCCCGGCGAGGCCAGCCTGACCGCCTCCGACGACTCGATCGTCGATGAACTGCCTGACGCCACCGACAGGGCGGAGGACGAGATTGTGAGTCCGGAATCCACGCTGCCGAAGCCCACTCCATCCCTGCCACCCGCGGAAACCATCCCTCCTTCGGACCCGCCACCGGCGGTGACGGGTGAGGTCCCGATGGACCTCCTCGAAGCGATCATGGCCGACGCCGAGTCCCGGATGACCACAAAGGGTGCGCTCACCGTCGTGCGAGCAGAGTCCGTCACCTGGTCGGACGGTTCGCTCGGATGTCCTGAGCCGGGAGTGATGTATACCCAGGCGCTGGTCGATGGCTACTGGGTTGTCCTCGATGCAGGTGGTTCGCAGATGGACTACCGGGCATCGAGCAGGGGATCCTTCAAGTTGTGCGAGAGCTCTCTTGGAGTCCCGCCGCCGTCCGACGACAGCAAGTAGCACGCTTGAGTACACAGAGAAGCGGGGCCTTGACGGCCCCGCTTCCCGCATCTCGTCGTATGTTGGTTCTACGGCACGGTAAACAGGAGTGCTTCTGTGTCAGCAGTCGCCCCGCCTCGGGCACCGCTTCCACGGTCACCGTTGGTGAGGAGCATCAGGCCGAGTTCAGCGCTATTCCCCGGCCAGAGGCCGAAGTCGTACACACTCAGACCGGCCGGGTCGTAGGTGAATCCGGCTACGTCGCTGGGTACGCCGTAGAACTGTTCACCGAGCGGCGTCACCGTCAGGCCGTCGACCAGGTCGCCGGGACCTCCGTAGTAGAAGTCCTGTGCGAACACCGACATGTCGACATTGGTCGCCAACATGTCGGTTCCCGTCAGGCCGATCTGCTCGCCGCAGATCAACAGCACGGTGTTTCCCGTATTCGTCGAGTGTTCGGTGAAGAAGAACGCCGAGGCGCTACCCGTGTTGTAGTTGAGCGCCCACGTCACCTGACGGCCGTCGCCGATCTGGTTGAACCCCGGAGGGGCGGCAGCCAGATCGCGGTTCAGCACTGTTGCATCGACGATGCCGTCCTGGTCGATGTCCAGATCGATGAGGAAGCTCACCGGAAGGACGTGCGACTGACGTTCCCAAGTGTTGACCGCGAACGCCCAGATGAACGATTCCTCAGCCGAGCAGTAGCCGGCCGGAACCGGGAACGTGTTGATACCCACCGCCCGGATATCCGGAGTCGGCGACTGCTCGCCCCGCTCGCCCTCAGGTTGGTCGGGGCTGATCGCCAGGAGCGCATAGGCATCGTTCTGCGCCATACCCGCACCCTGATTGTCAAGACCGATTACCTCGGGGAACAGACCGCCGGTCAACGCCATCGTGTCGGGGACCACGTCCGCCGCCTGCCGAGGCAGCACGTGCCACGCCAGATGGATCGGGTGGCTTCCGTCGTCGAGGATCAGGTAGCCGTCAAACTCGTTGAGTGTCAGGGCGTCACCGTTGGCGCCGTTCGATCCCGAGTTCATGTAATTGCCCGGAAGCAGAGAACCGTCGATGGTGATCGACACCTCAAACGTCGTTTCGCGATCCAGGCCGGGCTTGACGGTCACCGACGACGGTGCGCTCACCGAAACCGCTCCGGTTGCCTTGTCCGAGGCGTACCGGAAGGTCGGGAGCACGTCGTAGGTGTGGCGCTTGTTATCGAGATTGCGGATCGTCACCGTCTTGGTCAGCGTGACCGTGTCCGCCACGTCCACGAATCCGAATCCGAGAGCGCCCGTGTAGTCGTCGGCCGAGAAGGCCGCCACCGGAGCCGATACGGCGCGGTCGACACGCACCTCACCACCACCGATCCTGGTGATCGGAGCAAGACCCGTGAACGGGTCGGTGTCGATGTTCGTCTCTCCGTTGTTCATCAGCAGCGCCTTGACCGTCAGGGGATCGAGCCCGTGCCCGATCGCCGTACCAGGCGGCGTGCCGGTCGCACTTGTCTTGGTGCCGCCGAAGGCGTCGAGCACGAGGGCTGCCGAGCCGGTCACCATCGGGGCTGCTCCAGAAGTGCCGCCGAACGGGCCGTTCCCGGTCCCCGTTCCGGCAATCGCAGAAACGGATGCTCCCGGCGCACCGATTTCCGGCTTGATGGCCTGGTAGTAGTTCGAGGGGCCACGTGACGATGATCCGACCATCTGACCGATGAGCGGCAGAGCGTTTGCAGGGTCAATGGTCAGCGTCGATCCAACCGCTGCTTTCAGAGCATTGCTGTCTGCCTGGCTGATCATGTAGCCGGGAATCGTTATCGGTTGGTCGCCCCCGTCGCCACCTGAGAAGGGCGCCCCCGGAGCGACGAGTCCGATAATGCCGATTGTGCCTCCGGCATCGCCGACGTTCTTGATCTTGAGCGTGAAGTTGCACGCACCACGATCGACGAGCACTGCCAATCCGGTCAAGGAGCCGGGAGCGAATGCGGCGCAGCCGTTGAGGTTTCCGCCGCCGCCGTCGCCGTACTGGAGTGTTCCGCTGACGATACCGACCGGTGGAACGGACCACGGCTGGAACACGGCTTGATAGTCGACTCCGTTGACTTCGAGAAATGGCAGGGAGGCCGAAGGCACCTGAGTCTGCGCCACAGACAAAGCAGTAGGCGCCGCGCCGGGTGTGCCGGATATGTATGGCTTGTCGGCGCTATTGCCGGCCGAGGCCACGGTTAGGACGCCCAGAGCCGTGGCCCCGTCGACGGCGGCCGCGAGGTCGTCGTCGAATGGCTGCCCGTAGTTGGATCCGAGTGACATGTTGACGACGTCGACCCGGTCTTTCACCTTGCCGTCCATGTTCGGATCGACGGCGAAGTCCATGCCCTGGATGAGAGCGATGCCGGAGCAGGCGGTCGATACCGACGAGCACACCTTGACGGCGTAGAGGTCGACTCCGGGAGCGACGCCGGGATAGATCCCGCTGGCTTCATCCGTCACATTCCCACCGATGATGTGGGCGACGTGCGTGCCGTGCCCGGCCTCGCTGCCGTCATCGAGCGGATCCGGATCCGGAGCCTCGGGAGCGTTCGGCCAGTCTGAACCGACGAAGTCGTAGCCACCCACCACCTTGTCGGTGGGGAATGACCCAGGCTCGATGATCGTCGGATCGTTGGCTGCATAGTCCGCCGGATCACCCGAGCCGCCGAGGGCTGCATGGTTGTAGTCGATGCCGCTGTCGAGAACGGCGACCTTGATGCCGCTTCCGTCGACGCCTGCTGTTTGCACCGCGGCGGCACCGATGTAGGGAACCGTCTCGCTCAGGTCCATCTCGTAGTTGCCGACAGGAGCAACGCGCAGAACGTCGCGATCTGCGGCGATCGCAGGCAATGAATCAGCGTCGACCTGAAGGAAGACTGCATTCAGCACGCGCTGGACTCGTCCGAGTTCGGTTGCGCCGGTGCTTCCGATCCGCGCCATGAAGCGGTTCTGCGCACTATTCAACCCACGGACGTACGCAGCTTGGGCCGAGTCGCCGGCGATTCCGGCCGCGGCCAAGGAATTCCCCTTCAGCCGGACGATTACGTTCTGCTCGCCCTCTGCACCTCTAAGGCTGGAGTCAATGACACCCAGCGCAACATTGCCTTCGAGTGTCAGCGGCTTGTCGAGCATGAGGTCGCTCACGGCGTCTGGTAACGATCGATCTTCCATCCGATCGCCAGGCACCCCCTGCGCACCTACAGGCACTGCGAGTGCCAGAAGTGTCAGGAAGGCGACGGCGAGTACGAGGAGTCGTCTCACCACAATCCTCCCTTCATAGGATTCGTTCCATCCGCTGGATGGTTCGGTGGTTGCGGGATACTGAAGCCCACTTCGTCCGAAACTACACCTCTGGGCGGACACCTGCAGATGGTTGAGCGGGTTCTTGATCCGTCTCCTGCTCGGAATGTCTAGTCACCACGTACGGTGGGATTTGCCCCACTCCGCAGAGTCGCGGCTGCCCATGGCCTGCTAGGGTCGGGCGGCCGGTTGGCTGGGTCAATTGGGGCCTCCCGGCGGTTGGGAAGATACCTATAGGAGGCGGAGAGCAATGAGCTCATCGAAGGCACGCCGCGGGCGTTCTGGTCGCATTCTCCTCGTTCTGGTCATGGTGCTCGGATTGGCGTTTTCGGCGCTGCCCGTGCTCGGCCAAAGCGCGGACCTTGAAGTTCCGGACGACGTGGTCTCGGCGATCAACGCTGAGAAAGGCGAAGCTACCTACATCGTTCAAATGATTGATGACCCCGTGGTGGCATACGACGGGAGTATCAAAGGCCTGGCTTCGACCAAGCCCAAGGACGGGAAGAAGATCGACCCGGACAGCGGCAAAGTCGTCAAGTATGTCGACTACCTCAAGGGCAAGCACAACGGCGCGCTGAATGGCGTCGGTGCCGGCCTCGACAAGAAACTGTATGACTACTCCTACACGTTCAACGGTTTCGCCGCGAAGCTGACCGGTTCGCAGGCTGCCGCGATGGCAGCGCGCAACGATGTGCGGATGATCTGGCAAGACGAGCTGATGGCCGTGGACACGATCTCCACCCCGGACTTCCTCGGTCTGACCGATGACGGCGGAGCGTGGGAAATGGGGTACACCGGCGAGAATGTCAT
Organism: Acidimicrobiia bacterium; assembly: GCA_029210695.1. Classification (NCBI taxonomy): domain Bacteria; kingdom Bacillati; phylum Actinomycetota; class Acidimicrobiia; species Acidimicrobiia bacterium. The sequence continues at coordinate 5,252 of JARGFH010000068.1, read as the reverse complement.
CATCGGCATCGTCGACTCCGGCATTTGGCCTGAGAGCCTCAGCTTCGCCGATCGGACGGGTACCAACCCGAACGGTACGCCTGGGAAGCTCGACTACCAGCAGATACCGGGCTGGCACGGCAAGTGCACCCCGGGTGACGAGTTCCAAGCCGACGAGTGCAATCAGAAGCTGATCGGCGCCCAGTTCTTTGGAGCCGGTTGGGGCGGGGAAGCAGGCGTGAGTGCCTTATTCCCTTACGAGTACTGGTCGGCGCGTGACGCCGATGGACATGGCACCCACACTGCCAGCACAGCAGGTGGAAACGGCAACGTGGCGGCTGTGGTCGATGGGCTCGCCCTCGGATCCGTTAGCGGGATGGCCCCGCGGGCTCGCATCGCCTCGTACAAGGTTTGCTGGGGCCGCGGCGACGCGGGTGGGTGTTTCTCATCCGACTCCGTGGCAGCAATCGACCAGGCTGTGGCAGACGGTGTCGACGTGATCAACTTCTCGATCAGCGGCACCAGAACCAACTTCCTCGATCCTGTGGAAGTTGCGTTCCTATTTGCGGAGGACGCCGGTGTGTTCGTCGCTGCGTCGGCCGGCAACGCCGGTCCGACAGCGGCGACCGTCGCCCATCCCTCGCCGTGGATCACTACGGTGGCGGCCGGGACTCATGATCGGTATTCAGAGGCCACGGTCACCCTGGGCAACGGCGACTCGTACGTCGGCGCCTCCTTCCAGTTCACCGGAGTCGATGAGACCAACCTGGTCTACTCGGCCGATGTAGGGCTGGCAGGCGAGGATCCGACACAAGTCCGCCTTTGCTACCCGGGCACGCTCGATGCGGCTCTGGTGGACGGCAACATCGTCGTCTGCGATCGGGGGACGATCGCACGCGTAGACAAGAGCCTGGCCGTGGCGATGGCCGGCGGTGCTGGGATGGTGCACGCCAATGTCAGCCCCAGCTCCATCAACGCTGATCTGCACTCAGTGCCGACGGTTCACGTCGATCACATCGATGGAGCGGCGATTCGGGCGTATGCCCAGACCGCCGATGCCACCGCATCGATTTCGCCTGCGACACCTGTCACGATCGAAGCACCCGATGTGGCGTCGTTCTCGTCGAGAGGTCCACTCCAGGGATCATCCGACTTGCTCAAGCCGGACATCATGGCGCCTGGCCAGGACATAATCGCCGCAGTTTCACCCGCCGGATACAACGGCCGGAACTTCGACTCGCTCAGCGGCACGTCGATGTCGAGTCCGCACATTGCCGGTCTCGCCGCCGTGGTGAAGTCGGCTCATCCCGACTGGTCGCCGACGATGATCAAGTCGGCCCTGATGACGACGGCATCGCAGTTGACGAACGAGGAGAACCCGATTCCGGGTGACCCGTTTGACTACGGCTCTGGCCATGTAGCTCCGAACTCGGCGCTGGATCCGGGTCTCGTGTACGACGCCGGCTGGGTCGACTGGCTCGGTTTCCTGTGCGGGACGGGTCAGCTCCAGGCGAGCTACTGCCCGTTGATCGGTATCGATCCGAGCGACCTGAACCAGCCGAACATCACCATCGGTGAGCTGGCGGGAACCCAGACGGTCGAGCGCCGAGTGACGAACGTCGCCGGTGGCACGCACACGTACGCAGTCTCTGTGGACGAACCGTTCGGCGTGGACGTCGTTGTCTCGCCCGATGAGCTCACGCTCGCCCCGGGTGAAACGGGAATCTACGAGGTCACCTTCACGACGACTGATACGGCGACGATCGGCGATTATGCGTTCGGCTCACTGACGTGGTCCCACGGACCGCACGCGGTTCGTAGCGTGCTGACGGTGCGCGCGGTGCAGGCAGCCGTTCCAGGTGAGGTCTTCGGTTCGGGCACGGATGGGTCGCTCGAGTTCTCGATCGTGTTCGGGTACAACGGCGATTACTTCGCCCAACCCCATGGGTTGGTGGCCGCGACGATGACCGATGGCACTGTGCTTGATGACCCCGGTAACAGCTTTGCGCCATTCGGCCCGGGGACTACGTTGCATTTCGTCACCGTTCCCGCAGGATCTGCATTGGCGCGATTCTCGCTGTTCGACGACTACACAGACGGAAACGACGACCTCGACCTATACGTGTTTTACCCCGGTGGCTCGTTTGCCGGAGGGAGTGGTTCGGGCACATCGGCGGAGGAAGTCAACGTCCTGTTCCCGCCTGCCGGTGACTACTACGTGTTCGTCCACGGCTGGCAGACGGACGGTCCGGACAGCAGATACACGCTGTTCGACTGGTCCGTTCCGGCAACGCCGGGCAGTACAAATATGACGGTGACCGGTCCCACGACGGCCACCCTCGGGGACACCTACTCCATCCAGGTGGATTGGGTTGGCCTCGACCCCGATACGAAGTACCTCGGTGCTGTGAGTCATAGCGAGACTGCAGACCTTTCTGGTTTGTTTGATCTCACCGTGGTCCGCGTCGACACCGACTGACCTCAGCTCTCGAGCTGACAAGGGTAGGGGCCGCCCTTCGGGGCGGCCCCTCTCTTTTTCCACCGTTCTGGCGTCAGGAACGTCTCAATTCTGGCCGCTTTCTGACGCCAGAACGCTCTGTGGACGGGTGACACCTCCCAATATCCCCACATGCCGATACAATTGCCCCATGACCAATAACCTCAAGACTGTCGGACTGCTGGCATTCATGTCCGCCCTGGTGTGGTGGCTCGGCATTGCGCTGTTCGGCCAGGGGTCGGGCTTCTACATCGGGCTGCTCTTTGCTGCCGGGCTCAACTTCTTCGCCTACTTCTTCTCGGCCAAGATGGCACTGGCCGCCACTAAGGCCAAGCCCGTCGAGGAACACGAACTGCCGCAGGTGTATGCGATCGTTCGACATCTGACCGAGCAAACTCGCATGCCGATGCCCGGCATCTACCTGATCGACTCGCCGCAGCCGAATGCCTTCGCCACCGGGCGCAACCCCAAACACGCCGCAGTCGCCGTTACCTCCGGCATCATGCAACTGCTCACCAACCAGGAACTCGAGGGCGTGCTCGCCCACGAACTCGCCCACGTCCGCAACCGGGACATCTTGATCTCGTCGATCGCCGCCATGCTGGCCGCCGCCCTGTCGATCTTCGCCAGGATGGCATTCTGGTTCGGAGGAGGCCGCAGCAGCCGGGACAACCCGCTGTCGGGCATCATCAGCCTCCTGGCTCTCATCCTGGCTCCGATTGCCGCCATGCTGATCCGCCTCGCCATCTCGCGCTCCCGCGAGTTCCAGGCCGATCGCAGCGGGGCCGACATCACCGGACAACCCGTCAACCTGGCCTCGGCGCTGCAGAAGATCTCCGGAGCGACCGCCCGCATCCCCATGAACGTCAACCCGGCCGTCAGCCAGTTGTTCATCGACGATCCGCTCAAGGCCGTCAATCGACGCCAGAGCTTCAGCAAGCTCTTCTCGACGCACCCGCCGGTCGAGGAGCGGATCGACCGCCTTTGGAAACAGGCGTCGGGCATCAGTTGACACTGAGCACCGCCCAGGGGATCTTCGTCCTCGCAGCTCTGGCGGTCGGCTCCGGACTGTGGGCTGCCCAGGTGACCGTCAACACAACGACCCGCGGCCCCGACTGGGCAATGAACCGGCTTCCGGATGTGTTTCGCTGGAGTCTCGTGGCGGGAGCGCTCGGAATCCTCGTCGCCCTGCTTGCCGAGCCGGGCTGGATCGGGCTCGGCGTCACCTACCTAGCCGGCGTCGTGGCATGGACGGCTCGATCCGTTGCGAGGGCCGTGCAGAGGATCCAGGATGCCGGCGCCTACGAACCATTGCCGGTTGACAGGCAGGCAGTCATGGTCGGCCGGGTCGGGTTCTGGTTGCTGGCGGTCGCGGCGTTGGGTATCGGTGTAGCGGTCATCGACATCGAGAGCCGTGGGGGAGTGGCGGCCTGGGACCTCCTCCTGGTTGGCCTGGTAGCCGCCGCCGGAGTCATGTACCGCAGGCGAGCCACAGCGCTGTCCGGCAACTCCGAGCCCGTGGACTAGGGAACGTTGACGCGAAAAGGCCACCTCCCCTGCAGGCAAGAGAGGTGGCCTCCTGTTAGACGATCAGTATTGCTTTTCCTGCTTCGGATCGAGCTTCGCCCACCACTTCTTGGCGGTATCGATCCCTCCGATCCCAAAGGCGATGGCCCCGGTCACCAGAACCGAAAGGGGCAGCCACTGCAGCAGAGTTGCCTGGATATTCTCCGTCACTCCTGGTGCGAAGTTGAGCGTGTCCAGCGCGGCCAGCGCTCCGACGACGATGATCGCCCAGCGGACTGCAACGACCAGCCAACCCATGTTGCGACTTTCGGCAAAGGGTCGAACGACTCCCGCAGCCCATCCGGCAACCGCGCCGGCCACGAACACGATCAGGAGTGCCACCACCACCAGGGGCAGGTACGCAATCAGCGTGTCGAGCAGCACCGTAAGCCGATCGATTCCCAGTACCTCAGTGGCGATCTGCAGGAAGATGATCATCACCAGGTAATAGAGGACCTGAGATACGAGGTGCGGACCCGACGTTCCCGCCTGTTCGAGCATCGGCTCAATTCCGGCCGCCTCGGTCAGTTTGCGGGCGCCGACCTTCTTGAGGATCCTCTCGAGCCACTTGCGGGCGAATCCCGCCACCCAACTCCCGATCCAGATGATCAGAAGAGCGACAATGAGTTTGGGGATGAAGTTCCCGATTCCGGAGCCGAGCTCCTTGAACGACTCCGTCATCCGGTCGACGAACGAAAGGTCTATCTGTGCAATTACGGGCATATGCGGTCCTCCTCGCGATTGTTCCCGAAAGGCATCTTATGCTCGAAGGGTCTACGAATGCGCCGCAAGCTCCCATTGGCTTGACGAGGTCGTCGTGCGCCGGCCGTTCCAGGGTCGCCTTCGCTGGCTGGGGGAGCCCCCCTACCTCCGCCTTCGCTTTGCTTCGGCGCAGGGACTTTCCCCCCGGACGCTCGCTGCGCTCGCTGGGGGACCGACCGGGGTCCCTCCTGCCTTCACTTCGTTCGTTGGGGGATGCCCCCCTCCCCTCGAAGACTCGGGACTCCCCCCACCCCGGTGGGGGGAGAACGCGATAGTTGGCTCTGTAGCGGCGGCACTGCTGTCTGCGGCGGTAGGGACCTTCCCGCCGGACGCTCGCTGCGCTCGCTGGGGGGACCGGCGGAGCCCTTAACTGGCTCATCGGATTTCAGCGGGGTGTGATGGTGGCGAGTAGATTCCAGTTGGGTTTTCCGGCGTAGAGGAGGGCTCT